>CAYZHI010000199.1:0-6735 GCA_964477335.1 uncultured Caldilineaceae bacterium
GCCGACATTCTGGCCCGGTGGCAGCAGCACAGCTGGCCTGGCCTGACCCCCGACGAACAAAAATTGATGGGTTTGGAACACGGTGCGCCGTTGTGGCAAATTTACCGCTCTATTCCGGCGGAAACCCGCCAGATTATTGAGTACTGGACGGCGACCATGGCCCGGGGGATGAGTCAATTAGAAGATCCCTACCAATCGCCCCAATTTATTCAGCGCCAGGGGGTGCAGGTGCTGGCCGCTGAAGACGATTACAACCACTACTGCTACTACGTGGCCGGCACGGTCGGCCACCTTTCGACCGAACTGGTCATCAACCATTACCGACTCAATGGCCCGGTCGCCGCCGGCTTGCTGGCCGATTGTGAAGCCTGCGGGCGCGGCCTGCAAAAAACTAACATCATCAAAGATTTTGCCAAAGATTTAAACCGCCGTATAAGCTACCTGCCCAATACCTGGCTGAGCGAAGCGAATTACACCCCGCTGGCTCTGGCCGGAGCCAATCCTACCTGGGTGCGTAAGGTATTGCAAAACGTGGTGCTTGAACTGCGCGACGCCACCGCCTACCTGCTGACCTTGCCCTATAGCGCGTCGGGGTACCGTATGGCCAGCCTGCTGTGCCTGCTGCCGGCCTACCAAACCCTGTTGTTGGCCGCCGAGCAGCAAGAACAACTTTTTACCCCTCAGCATCAGGTGAAAATTTCCCGCCTGACTATGGGCCGCTGTCTGCTGGATGCCCGCAGCATGGTCAACGATAATGTGGCTATCGAGCGCTACAGCCGGCAACTGGAACAGGCGATAGATGCCGCCTTTAGAGTTCCGATTGGCCAGCCCTAATCATGAACCAGCCGAGTGCCCCTCAATATGCCGGATTTGAACTACTGCAAGAGCGGCCAACACGGGGGATCATTGGCCGCTTTTTGCTGACGCTGCGGCATTTTTTGGGCCTGGTTTTTGGCGGCCTGGGGGCCTACATTCGCTGGCGCAAAGCGCAAGGCGAGGGCAGCGACCTGGAAGTGCTCTTACTCCGTTTTTTGTATCTCTTTATCTGGCCCTTTCTGGATAAACAAATTGCCGCTCAGCCTTTTCCGGTGCAATTCAGGCGGCGGTTAGAACTGCTTGGCCCCACCTACATCAAATTGGGCCAAATTCTCAGCCTGCGGGAAGATTTGCTGCCCAAGCCCCTCACCGATGAATTGAAAAACCTCCTCGACCGGCTGCCGGTGGTTAGCTTTGAACGATACCAAGAACTGGTGGAGGCCGACCTGAAACGTCCTCTGGAGACCATCTTTCAATGGATCGATCCTATCCCCCTGGGCTCGGCCTCGCTGGCCCAAACCCACCGGGCCAGGCTGCTAACCCGTGAAGATGTCGTGATAAAATTGCTCAAGCCGGGCGTGCGTAAGACCATTGAACGAGATACCAAACTGCTGCGTCTCTTTGGCCGGATCCTGCAAATTTTTCTGGGGCGCTACCAACCGGCCCGCTTAATCAACGAATTTTGCTCCTACACCCTGCGCGAAGTGGATTTCCATTTTGAAGCCAACAACGCCGACACCTTTGCCGCCAACTTTAGAGACGAACCCGATATTCGCTTTCCCAAAATCTACCGCGAATTTAGTACCAGCAATGTCTTGTGTATGGAATTCTTTCGCGGGATTAAGCCCGACGCCGCGGCCCATAGCCTGCTCACCGAGCAAGAGAAAGACAAGGTGATTCGCCTGGGGGTTAGCGCCATTGTCCGCATGATTTTTAGAGACGGTTTTTTTCATGCCGACTTGCATCCCGGCAATCTGATTATTTTTGAAGACGCCTGTGTCGGCTTTATTGATCTGGGCATGGTCGGCCGTTTTGACCAGGAGATGCAAAAGCGGATGTTTTACTATTTTTACTCGCTGGTCAGCGGCGATTCGGCCAACGCCGCCCGTTACCTGGCCTCTATGGCTATCCCCGGTCAAAAAAGCGATATCGACGGCTTTCGGCGGGCCGTGGCCGAATTGTACTGGCGCTGGCTGCGCTCGCCCACGTTTCGCGAATTTTCATTGGCGCAAGTCATTCTGCAATCAGTGGTCGTGGCAGGTCAATATCACATCCAGTACCCTGGCGAACTCATTCTCATGGTTAAGGCGCTGGTGACGGTTGAAGGGGTCGGCAACTTGCTGCATCCCGGCCTGGACGTGACCGGCGTGGCCCGCAGCCCGGTGCAGAAGATCCTGCGGCAACAATTCAATCCGGTTGAATTCTTCAACCGGAGCGTTATTGTGGTGCCGGAACTGATCGACATCCTCACCCTGGCCCCCCTGGTCTTGAACGAAGGCATTCACTTTCTTGAAAAAAACCTCAAACGCTCGCCTCCCCGGCGGTTGAGCGGCGTTTCGGGGGCCATCTTTGCCGGTTTCTGTCTGGTGGCGGCGGCGCTGATTGCTTCCCTGGGCGGACCCTGGCTGCTATGGCTGCTGTTGTTTATATTGGGGATTATTGTGGCCTTCCGGGCTTAGAGCGTGTCCCCTTCGGGTGACCGACACTTAGAGAAAGTCGTCCGCAAAGGCAGAGGGATACCCTCATCCCGCCTGTGGAACAGCTACGAATCACGACTCGGTGGATCCAAATTTACGTGGGACGGCATCCCTACACTTGCATCCGAACGCTTCGCGCGGCGCAGGGGCAAGTGGGCCGTCCGCAATACGGTCAAAAATTGGATCGACTAAGACTGGTTCCGGTTGAGCCACCAGACGGCGGCATTCAAGGCGACGGCAAAGGTAACCCAAAGCTGGTAGGGGATCATCAGGCCGGCGGCCAGCCGGTCGATCCTGGCAAATTTAACAATCGTGGCCAGGATGGCGGCCCACAACAGCACGATTTCCAGTAGTGCCAGGCCCAGGTGGCGAAGGCCAAAAAAGATCACCGACCAGGCCAGGTTCAGGCCGAGCTGCAGGGCGTACCACCTTAGGGCGCTACGGACCTGTTCCTCTTGCTCCCCTTTTTTTCGCCAGATCAACCAAGAGGCCAGCCCCATTAACCCGTAGAGGATCGTCCAGGCCGGCCCGAAGATCCAGTTGGGCGGATTCCAGGCCGGTTTTTGGAGGGTGGGATACCAGCTACTTACGTCCTGGCTGGTTATGAAGCCAACGATACCGCCGCCAATGATCGGGAGCAGGACGGCGATCAACAACCCTGAGATAGTGCTTTTTCGTGTTTGCATTCGTCATCCTCTGAAAATCAAGACGTTTCCAACTGGCTTGGTTCAACGACCTCTGTCACGGCCAGGGAGGGAGTAAACAGCGACGGTTCGGGTTGGCCGGGATAGGGGTCTTCACCCCGGAGTTTTTTCAGCACAAAATCAAACAGTTCGCCCAAAATGGCTACCGCCGCCGCGGCAATAAACGCGCCAATCACGCCCAGCGCCGCTGCAAAGGCCATAATCCCCACCAAAATCACCCACACCGGCACATTAACCGATTTCGAGTAAATGCGGACATCCACAAAATAGTAGGCTGTGCCTGAAATCAACATAAAAATGACCATCTCGATGAAAGCAAAAATCAGCCGGTTGATGGCAAAGGTCGTAGAACCGCTGACCAGGGTAACCACAAAAACCAGAATGGCCGAGACCAGGCCGCCGCCTTGCGGAATAAATTGGGGAATGGAGACAAGCAGCGCCAGCACAATAGCATGGGGCACCCCGCTGATGGCGAAAATAATCGCCGTGACCAGCCAGTAAAACAGCACAATCAGCAGCGAACCGAGCAGGTAGTTTTGGGCCAAACCGACCAGCCGTTGCAGCAGGATGGCATACTCACGCCGCGAGGCGGCGGGTATTCTCCGGCCAATGATGCCCAGGGTCCGGGGCCATTCTAACAGAAAGAACAGCAGCACGATAATGACAAAACCATAACCGCTGACAAAGCTGGTAAAGCGGCTGATGCGAGCTACAATGGCCGCCACCAACTCACCCGGTGAGGTCAATAAACTCACCCCGGCCCCCACGATTGAGAGCGCCTTGAAACCGTCGAGCAAAAAGTCAAGGCTGAACCGACTACCTGCCCCGCCTTCGGTTTGGCCAGAGCCAGCGCCAAAAAGCTGTTGCACAAAGTCGCGAGCGCTCTGGAGCGTATCGCCCAATCCCCCAACAGCATAGGCTACAAACCAGATGATGGCCGCCAGACTGACAATCAGAAAAATAAAGTAGACGATCAGCGCCGACAGCCGGTAGGATAGCTTCAGCTGCTGCAGCCAGCGGATGGGGTACATCAGCACAAAGGCAATGGCAAAGGTCAATAGTAACGGAGCCAACACCGGTCGCAAAAAATAGAGCGCCACCGGAATGAGTAGCAACAGTAACACGGCCACGATCTGCTTCTGCCAATCAGGCCAGATGGCTGTGTCGCTGGGCAACTGTGAAGCTAACGGTTGTTGTTCAATCATAATGTTGACCTCCGTATGCTTGACCTGAATTATTAACTGCGCCGGGCCAGACTGATGTAATAGAACAACTGCAATATCGACGTGATCGCGGCGGCCAGGTAGGTCAGCGCCGCAGCTCGCAGAACGGCATGCGCCCCCTTCTCCTCTTCCTCTGATCGAAAAAGTTTGGCTTCCCCTAGCAGCTTTAACGCACGACGGCTGGCGTCAAGCTCCACGGGCAGGGTCAGGAAGGAAAACAGCACCATCAAGGCAAAAAAGAAAATGCCAATCCACATCAAATTGGCCATGTTGAACCACAGGCCCAAGAAAATGGCGATGTAGGAAATGGTCGGGCTGAATTGGAGCGCCGGCAGCAGAAAATTGCGCATGCCAATCAGGGCTGAACCGGTTTGGTACTGCTGCACGTGACCGAGTTCGTGGGCGCAGACGGCCATCGATGCCACCGTTGGCTGGGTAGCGACCGGGTCGGACAGCCGCACCACGTTGGCCCGGGGGTCAAAGTGGTCAGTCAGCGCCCCGCCAACACGCTCAAGCGGGATAGCTTTGAGCGAGGTGCGTTGAAACAGCGCCTGCCCTACCTGCAACCCATTGATATTGTTCCCGTTGCGCACATTGGCCCATTTCCTAAAGGTAGAACGCAGGTAAATCTGCACGCCGAGTGACAGCAGTAGCGTGGGAATGAAGACATACCAGAAGTAGGTTGGATCAATATACCAAAACATAATGACTTACCCCCATCCTTGTTGATATTGGTTACGGTCGAAGGCATAAGTTCGATTGATTATGATCTGCACGATAAAACCGGCGGCCAATACCAGCCAGATAACCAGCCAGAACCACGAGTCCTGCAAAATTGGGGCAATCGCGCTGCCGGCGCCGCTCAGTCCCTCCAGCGTGGTCCGCCCCAACAGCAATAACCCCGCCAGCACCATCGCATTGGCGCCGCCGATCGCGGTTATAGCTATGATAACGTATTTCTGGATATTCAGTAACAACACCAAAGCAGCCAGCACCAGGGCGCTAATGATGCCGACAATCGCCGTCAATAAGCCCGGGTCAAAGCCAAGCGCGGTCATAAGGCCCGCGCCCATGGCCCAGCCAAATGCGGCGGGCCAGCAAGGCTACGCCGAGGAAATACAACAGATACGACAACACCGCTCCCAGCAGGCCAACCACAAAGCCGATCACCCAACCCGTCGTAGTTGCCAGAAAACCGCTTCCAAAAAGCAGGGTGGTGACCTCCGCACCCAGCCAAAAGCCGGCAAAGAAGCCCCAGATTGGCAGCATCACCAGAAAAACCCGGTAACCGGCAAAGCAAAAAGCCAGGCCCACAATCAGAGCAAACAATGCCACAAAGAGAACTGATAACACCTTGGTCTCCTTTAACAGCTAAGTTTTCGCTTAGGGCACGACGATGGCTAAGGCTCCTGGCAAAACCTTTACCATAACCGGGGTACGGCCGATATACTCCCCATCCGCCCAGACTGCCTGGTCCGGCTCGGTCTCGATCAGCAGTTCACGGCACTGCCGGTAATACTGGCTGGCGGTGGCGGTATTGAGATTAAGAAACCGTTCTGTGGCCGCATAAATTGTGTGCATATTTTCCAGGTCAAGGGCAAAGGCGTCTAACAAGCCATCGTCAATGGCATAGGCGTGGGTGATAGCAAAGCCAGTACCCATCATGCCCGAATTGATTACATACGCCTTGGCCGCCTCAAACTCTTTGGGTTCACCATCAATGGTCACCCGATATTTGACGTTTTTCATACTTTTCCGGCGTCTGGCCATGGAAACAGCATAGGCAAATACCCCATATTTATCCTTCATGGCCCGGCTGGTTTGCTCCTCCGGCTCAATGCCCACGTACAGCCGCTGGACAAAATATTGTCCGTTGGCCTGGGCCGCATCAATCTGGCGAATATTCCGGCTGGTGCAGAGTACCTCCACCGCCGGCCTGAGGGTTTTAGGGATATTCATTTCGCGGGCAAAGCCATTACCGGTGCCGCCGGGGAGTATGCCCATTATGACTTTGCCGCCGCTGCTGAGTACGGCGTTGGCAATTTCGTGTTGGGTGCCGTCGCCGCCATAGCCCGCCACCAGGTCTACCCCCCGGGCAATGGCGGCTTTAGCCTGTGCGGTGGCATCGCCATATTTTTTGGTAACACTAACGTCCCAATCCACGCCGTAGGCATGAAAGACATCGTTCAGGGTGTTGAGAATCGGCTCATCCTTGCCGGAGGCCGGATTGATGACCACGTGAATTTTGGGGTAAGGTACTGTCATCGGATTTGCTGCCTCCTCTGCTCTGAGAAT
>CAYZHI010000200.1:0-6017 GCA_964477335.1 uncultured Caldilineaceae bacterium
CCGTCCCCATAATGCCCTTCTTTCGGACCTGATTCTGGAGAATTACGTCTGGAAAAAATTCATCCGTGAGGCGCTGGCAGCCGGCGAAATTCCCTTGTGGAACCCTTACATTCTGGCGGGTCAGCCTTTTCTGGCCAATGGCCAGCACTCGGCTCTCTACCCCTTTAGCCTGATCTTTTACCTTTTGC
This sequence comes from uncultured Caldilineaceae bacterium, assembly GCA_964477335.1. Lineage (GTDB taxonomy): Bacteria > Chloroflexota > Anaerolineae > 4572-78 > J111 > CAYNLK01. The sequence goes on from CAYZHI010000200.1 coordinate 189, forward strand.
CTCTGCATAAAGCCTACGGCTGGTTTACTGTTAGCCAGCTATGGCTGGCCGGGCTGTTTATGTACGTGTTTGTTCGCACGCTGCGGGCTGGCCGGTTAGGCGCGCTGGCAGCCGGGATTACCTATGCCCTCAGTTCCTTCTTTATCGTCAGTGTGGTTTTCACCATGATCATCGCCGGGGCAGTCTGGCTGCCGCTCATTCTGGCGATGATCGAGATCATCATTCGCAAGCAGGAGGAAAAGGGACGAGTAGGCTACTCGCCGATCCCGTACGTGGTCGCCGGGGCGCTGGCGCTGGGCATGCAAACCCTGGCCGGGCACGTTGAAATCACCTATTACACCCTGCTGGTGAGCGGTTTTTATGCCGGCTGCCGGCTTTTGATGTTGTGGCGGCGGCAAGCTACGCCGCGCTATGCCAGCCGACTGGCCGGCTGGTTACTGGTGATGGTAGTTTTGGGTGTCGGATTGGGCGCGGTTCAACTGATCCCCATGTACGAGATTGTGACCCAGAATTTTCGGGATGACTCGGTTACGCTGGCCCAGGTGCGGGATTGGGCCTTGCCCCTCCGCCGAGTCGCCACCTTTCTGCTGCCCGATTTTTTCGGCAATCCGGCTCATCACGGTTATTTTGATCTGGTCACCTGGCGGTGGCAGCCGCTTGGCCTCAACGCTCACGGTGACATCAATCCCCTTTGCCCCTACTGTACCGGCTGGGATACCAAAACCTCGGTCGAAGCCGGAGCCTATGTTGGGATTCTGCCGCTGGTACTGGCCGTGCTGGCCATTGTGCAGGCAAGCCGGGAATGGCTAATCGAGCGAACCCACGGGGCAAGTGTGGCGAATGATATAGATAGCTCACATGACTCATCATTCGCTCATTCGTCTATTCGCCCGTTCGTTTTTATCTTCGCCCTCCTTACTCTCCTGTCGCTCCTGTTTGCCTTTGGAACGCCGCTCTATGGGCTGTTGTTTTACGGCCTGCCCGGCTGGAATCAACTCCATTCCCCGTTCCGCTGGATTTTTCCCTACACGTTGAGTATAGCCGTGCTGGCCGGAATCGGGATTACCTATTTGGATCAGTTTGTTAGCGCGCCGGAGATAGGCGGGGGGGCAGGGGAGCAGAGGCGCAAGGGTGAAAATTCGCCCCTGCCCCTCCGCTCCTCTGCCCCTCTGCTCGCTGATCCATCCCCCTTCTCAGCCAGGTTTTCCCTGGCCCTGGGCTGGTTACTCTTTTGGGGCGGGTTGGCCGGCCTGCTGCTGATGTTGGCGGCTCTGTTCTTCCCGCTTCCATTCATCAAGGCGACCGCTTTTATTTTTGACCGTTCTGGCCTGGCCCAGAACGCTTTTGCCGATGCTCGCCAGTTTTTTGGTTACCAATGGCCCAATTTCTTCACCTTCTTTCTCATGGTTATGGCCTCGGGAGCAGTGCTGCGAATTGTACGCTGCCCCATCTATTTACGATTTACGATTTACGATTTTGGATTATCCATCCTAAATCGTAAATCAAAAATCGTCATTCCAGTCTGGCAGCCGTTGGCCATTCTCGTCATTGCCGTTGACCTCTTCCTGGCCAATGCCGGTTTCAACCCCTCCGTTAATCCGGCGCTGCTGGGGTTCAAGCCCCAGGTGGTCAAGTGGCTGGAGAGTCGCCAGGCCGAAGAGCCTTTCTTCCGCCTCACCAGCTTCGATACCCCGGCCGGACCGGGCAATAAGGTTTTTCTGGCCAACGCCGGTATGTACAGCAACCTGTTCGATGTGCGCGGCTATGACAGCATCATCCCGGCCCAGTATGCCCGCTTTATGCAGCTCATTCAGGAGAATGGCGACCTGCTCTTCAACCGTATCGGCCCGCTCTACTACGACGGTTACGCTGCCCTGGACTCGGCCCTGCTCGACCTGCTGGGGGTACGCTACATTTTGACCACGGTTGAGATTGGCAACCCCAATTATGAGCTGGTCTACGATCAGGAAATTCGGGTCTATGAGAACACCGACGCTCTGCCGCGGGCATTTTTAGTAAATGAAACCTTAAACCTGTCAGGTCTGACAAGACCTGACAGGTCTGATTGGGCTGATGAATTCAAATTAGCCCTGCGCAGTCTCAATCCGCGCCAGCAGGTGATTCTGGATGGCGAGGCCAACGGCCTGGGCCGCGACCTCACCCCGGCCGACGCCGGCCCGCTGTCACGCGCCCGGCCGGGCGTGGAGATTATCGCCTACAGCCCCACCGAGGTCACCCTGGCGGCGCGGGTCGATCAGCCGGGTTGGCTGGTGCTGGCCGACAGTTATTTCCCCGGCTGGCGTGCTTATGCTACGCCTGGGTTTGGCGAAGGCGGTATAATTGATGACGACGATTTCCAGGCCGCCGATCAATCGAAAACACCTGCACTGAGCGCAGGCGCACGTGTCGTAAATCCAAAATCCGAAATCGAATTGACCATCCACCGGGCTAACGGTAATTTCCGGGCGGTTTACCTCCAGCCCGGCCAGTGGCAGATTCGTTTCCGCTACAGTCCCCGCTCTTTTCAGTTGGGTTTGTATGTTTCTTTTTTAGCTCTGGTCACGCTTATTTTTCTGCTGGGCTACTGGAGTTGGGGTAAGTTATACCGCGAGCGGGAAACCGATTCGGCCATTAAGCGGGTGGCCAAGAATAGTCTGGTGCCGATGGCGCTCGCCCTGTCGAACCGGCTAATCGATTTTGTCTTTGCCATGCTGATGCTGCGCATCTTGCAGCCGGAAGGAGCCGGGCAGTTTGCTTTTGCCGTGGCCTTCATCGGCCTGGTCGAGATTTTTACGCGCTATGGCCTGGGCACGCTGGTCACCCGTGAGGTGGCCGCCCATCAGACGAAAAGCAACCGCTACCTGTCCAACGTATCACTGTTGCGGCTTTATTTGTGGCTGGCCGCGTTGCCGGTAATGGCCCTGGTTTTGGCATTGTACTTTGTCTTTGGCGATATCTCGCCCGAAGTCATTGTTACGGTGGCGATTCTGGCCGTTGGCACACTGCTGAGTAACCTGTCCGACGGCCTGACCGCCATTTTCTACGCTCACGAAAAAGCCGAGTACCCGGCGGCGATTGCTTCGATTACTGCGCTAACCCGGGTGAGTGTGGGCGCGCTGGTGCTGCTGCTGGGCTGGGGCATCATCGGCCTGGCCGGCGCATCGCTGGCGGCCAACCTGGTCGCCTTTGTAGCGCTGAGTTACATTCTCGTCGTCAAGGTTTACCGCCCCACACCGGAGGTCGATGCCCCGCTGCAAAAGGAGATGATGGGCCAAAGCCTGCCGCTGATGATCAACCACCTGCTGGCCACCATCTTTTTCCGCATCGACGTTTTCATTCTCCAACCCACCTGGGGCGACAAAAGCGTGGGCTATTACAACGCCGCCTACAAATATATCGACGGCATCAACGTTATCCCCCAATATTTTACCCTGGCCATTTTTCCATTGATGAGTCGCTTTGCCGCTGGCTCGCGGGAGTCGCTGGTGCGGGCTTATATCTTGAGCCTCCGCTTTCTGCTGCTGCTGGCTCTGCCCCTTGCCGTCGGCACGCCGTTTGTGGCCCAGGAGCTGATCCTCTTTCTGGCCGGTGAGCGCTTTGTGCCGGATTCGGTCATCGTGCTGCAACTGCTCATCTGGTTTTTGCCGTTCAGCTTCATTAACCAGGTTACTCAATATGTGCTCATCGCCATCAACCAGCAGCGCCATCTGACTCGAGCCTTCATCATCGGCGTGCTGTTCAATCTGGTCGCCAACTTGATTTTTATCCCGATGTACGGCTACCGGGCCGCGGCTATCACCACCGTCCTGTCCGAGTGGGCCTTGCTCATTCCTTTCTATCTGCTGGTGCGTAAAAATCTCTGCACCGTGCCCTGGTTCGACGTGGTCTGGCGGCCGGCCGTGGCCGCGGCAGTGATGGGCGCGACGTTGTGGCTCATCGGCGACGTCAACTTTGTGGCGACGGTTGCCGTCGGTAGTGTGGTCTACCTGGCGGCCCTGGCTCTGGTCGGCGGGTTGAACCAGCGGGATATGGCTATTATCTGGCGGGTGGTACCGTTGGGCCGGCTGGCGGATTTGGTTTTACGATAGAGGGTTGGGCCGTCCTTCCCCAACTTCCCCTTTTACTCCAAATTGCTTATAATAAGCTCGACTAATCTTGCTAATACTGGAAATGTCTATGCAATCAAAACACTGGTTCAGCTTTCTGTTGGCCCTGGTCATGGCCCTCGCCAGTACGGGCGGATTGGCCTTGGCCCAGGACAAGACCCTCTTTTGGGACCGCTACGACGTCAATCTGGCGGTCCAGTCGAATTCCGATCTCCTGGTTGAAGAAATTCAGCAGATCGAGTTCACCAGCGGCACCTTTCGCTTTGGTTATGCCGCTATCCCGCTGGATCGGGTCGATTCGATTACCGACGTCAGCGTCTCCGAGATCATCGACGGGGTGGAACGGCCCTACACCCCCAGCTCCTACGATGAGTATGGCTTTACCACCTTCACTAATGCTGACAACGAGCTGGAAATCACCTGGTATTTCCCGCCGACCAGTAACAGCCAGCACACCTATGTGCTGCGCTACCGGGTGATTGGCGGGCTGCGATTTTATGACGAAGGCGACCAGCTCTGGTGGAAGGCCGTGCCGCCGGATCATAATTTCCCTATCCGCAGCTCGCGAGTCGTCGTTACCCTGCCACAGGTAGTGCCGCAAGAGCAACTGCTGATCGACAGTTATGGCGCGCCGGCTACCTATGCTTACAGCGCCAACGGCGACGTTGTTTTTGAAGCCGCCAGCATTCCCGCCGGTGAGGAGCTGGAGGTCCGGGTGCAATTTCCACACGGCATCATTCAGGGCAGCCCGTCGGAGTGGCAGGTGGCGTTTGATCGCCGCCAGACCTGGGGACCAGTAGTTGGGGTGATTTTTGGCGGCCTGGGGCTGATCCTGCTGGTGGGCGGGCCGGTGGGGCTTTACCTGCTCTGGTACATTCGCGGCCGGGATTTGCCCACCCCTGAGGTGCCCGAGTACATCAGCGAGCCGCCCGGCGACCTGCCCGCGGCCCTGGCCGGTACGCTGGTCGATGAAACAGCCGAGCTGAAGGATATCCTCGCCGGAATTATGGACCTGGCCGGGCGGGGCGCCCTGCGTCTGGAAGAGCAGCAGAAAGAGGGTAAGAAAGGGATCGGTTCGGGTCGAGACTACATTTTTTACCTGGAAGATGCCGGCAAAGCGATTTATCCCTATGAAGAAAAGTTACTCTCGCGCCTGTTTGGCCAGGGCCAGGAACGGCGGATGCGGGATTTGCACAACAAATTCTACACGGCCATCCCTGAGCTGCAGAACCAGCTCTACCAGCAGGTGGTAGAGCTGGGTTATTTCCAGAGCAGCCCCCACAGTGTCCGCCAGAAGTGGGGTTGTTTAGGGCTTTTGGGCGCGGCTGCCTCCATCGGCCTGGCCTTCTTTTTGCTCCTTCTCCTGGGCGATTTCTCCGTTTTGGCTGCCTGCCCTGGGTTGGCCCTGGCTGTCTCGATGGTCAGCCTGATCTTTGTTGGCCGCCATATGCCCCGTAAAACGGCCCAGGGCGCCGAGGCAGCGGCCAAGTGGTCGGCCTTTAAGCGTTATCTGGAAACCATCGAGCAGCACGGCGATTTGGAAGAAGTCAAGCAGAAATTTGAGCAATTTCTCCCTTACGCCGTGGCCTTTGGCCTGGAGCGCCGGCTCATCCAAAAATTCGCCGCTATCAATGCTCCGGCCCCCAGTTGGTGGGGACCGGTGTTATTGCCCCGGCCGATGATTCATCCCTACGGTTACGGCCCCGGCCGGCCGGCCGCGGAG
>CAYZHI010000200.1:6027-6706 GCA_964477335.1 uncultured Caldilineaceae bacterium
CGGGCGGCCCCCCCGGCCCTTTGGCCGGTTCCGAGACGCAGATGCCATCGCTGGCCGGGATGAGCGACAGTATCGGCAGCTCCCTGGCCAGTATGAGCGATAGTTTGGGCAATATGCTCAGTTCGGCCAGCACTACCCTCACCAGCCAGCCCGCGCCCAAGTCAAGCGGCGGAGGCGGCGGCTGGAGCGGCGGAGGCGGCGGCGGGGGTGGTGGTGGAGGCGGCGGCTCGCGCGGCTTTGGCTAATCACCTGAATTTGAAGCTGAAAGTGCCCGGCACTTAATTCTAAGAACGTGTTTCTTAAATCGAGGATGAGGGCATATTCAGACTTCGGAAGTCCTGAAAAGGTCTTTTCCCGGCCAAATAATGTCGTTTTGTTGCCTAATTTCTGCTAAAAATTCGGGTTGAGACTTCCGAAGTTTTTTAAGAAACACACTCTACCCCCCAGTAAAGCGAGGAATAAACGGAATGAGCAAAAGTGGACGCCCGGTTGGGGCTATCTTGATAGTCGTCGGTTTGGTGATGTTTCTGGCCGGCACGGCGGTTTCATTTTTTTCCACCCGGAATGTCGAAACCGGCGGCAGCGGCGGCTTTGTACTCGGTATGGTGATTTCATTGTTGATTGCCCTGCCGTTGCTTGGGGCCGGCGTCTTCTTAATCAGCCGGGGGCGGACTGAAGC
>CAYZHI010000201.1:0-6635 GCA_964477335.1 uncultured Caldilineaceae bacterium
AGTGGGTACTTCGGCGGCGGTGGGCCTGCGTTTTGCCCATTTGTTGAGCTGCTGTGGGGCGCGCAGTATGTTCTTGTCCCCCGCCGATGGGCTGCACGGCCATTCCGGGGTGATGACCCCGGCGGATTTACTGGTAGCGATGTCGCGGGGCGGCGAGAGCCGCGAAGTCAACCAGATGGTCGAAATCGCCAATCAACGGGACGTTGTGACCATCGCCTTTGTTCACAACCGCGACTCGACCCTAGGGCGCGCCTGTCGCTATGTGCTGCCTATCCCCAGCCCGGCCGAGTATGAATTGATGGGCTACCTGGCGACCACCAGCACGGTGGCGTTTTCAGCCGTGTGTGACGCCCTGTGCGCGGTGGTGCTTGAGATTAACGGCTATACCCCTGCGGAGTTTGGCCAGACCCACCCGGGCGGCGCCGTGGGTAAACAGTTCGGTTCGGCCCGATAGGTTCAGCCTTAAATTTGGGCGAGAAGCTTGTCGTAATCTTCGTGGGAGCCAATCTAAAACCAAATGATGGTATCACCCTCAAGTACCCCGACTGAGCGATAGTTTAAGGTGATGCGCACTGAATAAATCGGTTGTGTCGAATGGACACGTTTGAAGTACAGGCTGGGGTGATAAGGATTTTTCTCGAACAGTAGATAGGCTTCTTTAGCCTGCTTTTGTACCTGCTACGGAAGGCGCTCAAATGCTTTGCGAAAGCGCCGGGTTGTTCTGGAATTCATCAGTCGGCGAGATCAAGGAGTTCTGTTTCATTATTCTCAAATTCAACCAGGGCCTCGGCGGCCAGTTGGGCCAACGCATCTTCAGAACCGGCAAATGTATCCTGCCAGCGTTGCTCTGAGGCTAATTCCTCTAAAATCCAGTTAGCAAAAATATTTTGTTCCAGCGCCGGTAATTCAGCCACTTTGGCAAAAGCCTTTTCAAGTAGTTCGGTCATCTTCAACCTCCGGTCAATTCGCTGATATTATACCACATTTCCAAAATCAGTCTGACCGACTAACGAGAAATGTCACTGCTGTCGCCCTCCAGGAGGGCTTCGATCTCTTCGGCAGTGGTCACCACCTGGTCGCCCCACTGGCTGAGGGCCAGGGCCGCGGTCAACGCCCCGTAGCGGAGTCCTTTGGCAAAGTCGTCTTGCAGCCAGCCGTGCAGCACCCCGGCGACCATCGCATCCCCGGCCCCAATCCGGTCGATGATGCTGACGTCGCGGGCGGGTTGGCGGTAGAACTGCTGCCGGTCCCAGCCAATCAGCCCCTCGTTAGATAACGAAGTGATGAGGTAGCCGGCATCGGTGAGTTCGGCCAACTGCAACACAATCTCCTCCGGCGAACCGTCACAGCCAAAAACGCGGCGGGCGTCGGACCGGCCGCAGAACAGGAGATCGACCTCCCGGATGATCGGTTTGACCGTCGCCGCGGCTTCGGCCGCGCTCCAGACCCGCTGGCGATAGTTCATATCGAAGCTGATTTGAATGCCTGTGGCTTTGGCCCGCCTGACCGCGGCGATGATGATGGCTTTGATCGAGGGCGACAGGGGTACCGTCAGGCCGGACAGGTGGAGTAAGCGGGTATCCAGCAGATAATCCCAGTCGATTTGCTCAGGGGTGAGGTTGGTAAAACAGGTATTGGCCCGGTCAAAGAATACCTGGGTACTGCGCGGAGGGGTGGCGTATTCCACATAGTAGGTCGCCAGCCGGCCCGTATCTGACCAGTTAACCGCGGCTAGGTCTAACCCGGCCAGGCGGAGTTCGTTGCTCACCCGCCGGCCCAGCGGATTGTTCGGCAGGCTGCTGACCCAGCCACAGCGCCAGCCCAGCCGCGACAAGAGACCGGTCACATTGGCCTCAGTCCCGGCGACGTACACCTGAAATTGGCTGGCCTGCTCCAACCGTTGACCTGCCGGCACGCAATAGCGTAGCTGGCCTTCGCCGATGGTGGTCACATCAAAACGTGGCATCGACTCCCTCCGTTTGTTTGATTGAACTGCAGCGTTGCTCTAATCTGCGGTGGTGATACCGGTGCTGGCCGCAAAGGTGCCGTAACGATGTTGGTAACGGTCGTAATTGGCCGCAATCTCTTCAGCGGGCAACTCCTCGATCTGGCCGATTTGCATGGCCAGCCAGACTGTCCGGGCGACATCCTCGACCATCACCGCGGCTTTGAGGGCTTTTTGGACAGTTTTGCCAATGGTGAAGACGCCGTGCTGTTTCATAATGATGGCCCGCGAGTTGCCGATGGAGCGCAAAATTTCCTCGCCAATCTGGTTCCCCCCGATGCTGGCGTAGCCGCCGCAGGGAATCGGCCCACCAAATTCGTCGGCGATGGCGGTGATACAGGCCGGAATCGGCTTACCTACGGCGGCAAAGGCCGTGGCATAATTGGAGTGGGTGTGGACAATGCCCATCACGTCGGGCCGGTGTTTGTAGACGTAAAGGTGCGAGGCCGTATCGGTGGAGGGGCCGTGATCGGCTTCGATGACTTTGCCGTTGATATCAACGATCACCATATTGGCCGGGGTAAGCTCTTCAAACAGCAGCCCGCTCGGTTTGATGACCACCAGGCCGCTTTCGGGGTCCCGCCCGCTGACATTGCCGCTGGTCCAGGTGACCAAGCCGTGGGTGGGCAGGGCCATATTGGCCCGGCAGACTTCCTGGCGTAATGCTTCTAACATCATTTTTTATTTACTCCTTTGAGTCAAGCTCAGAATTTTTCATATCTTTCTGATGTGCGTCATAATTAAGGCCCGCAAGCGTTCCTGAGGGTAGGCGGCATCCAATTCGGCCACCAGAGCTTCAGCCACCTCATTGGCCGGGCCGATCCGTTCCTCCTTGGGGCCCCATTGCCAGCCATTCATATAGGCGTCGGGATCGACCTTGCTGGCCGCTATGGCCGCGCTGTTAATGGCTTGCTGGAATCGGTCGGGGAGAAATCGCTTGACCGTGCCGGTTTCGTCGTTCACTTTGACCTGGCGGGGAATATCCTGCCAATACATAATCTGGTAGCTGGCCACGAATTGCCCCTATAATGACTGCGAGATAAGGCCGCCTGCTTGCATCCGGGCCAGCACCCATTGGCGCGACTCTTGCACGATCCGCAGCGAGTCGGGCGAGTCGTCGTTCCACATTTCCAGCAAAACGGGACCGCTGAAGTTCAGCTCGGCCAATTTCTGGAAGGCGGCCACAAACGGGACCGTGCCCTGGCCAAAGGGGACTCGCCGGGGTTCGCCGGGGCGGGTATCTTTGACGTGGAGGCCGACCATATGGCCGCGAGCCAGCTCCAGCTCGGCGCATACGTCCAGGCCATGTTCCGACAGGTTGCCGATATCCGGGTAAACCTGGAACCAGGGGGAGTTAAAGGCGTTGACAAAAACCATCGCCTGGGTCACAGAGTCGACGTCATGGCCGTCAACATTTTCCAGGGCCAGCATCACCCCGGCTTTACTGGCCCACTCCAGCCCCCGGGCGAGGCCCTCCTGGTAGCGCGGCAGTGAGCCAGCATCGTGGGGTTCGTAGTACACGTAGTAACCGGCCAGTTGGATGATCCGGATGCCGATATCCACGGCAAAATCGACCGCCTTCTTCATAATGTCGAAAGCTTGCTGGCGGGTGGCGGCATCGGCGCTGCCCAGCGGATATTTGCGATGGCCGCTCAAGCACATCGTGATAATCGGCACGCCGCTGTCGGCAATAGCAGCCCGCAGGTTGGCCCGTTCCCTGGCCGGCCAGTCGAGCCGCCCCAGCCGTTCGTCGCTTTCGTCAATGGAGATTTCCACAAAATCAAAGCCCGTCTCCCTGGCCAGCGCCAGCCGCTCAGGCCAATCAACGTTGAACGGGAGGGCTTTTTCGTAGATGCCAATGGGTAGTTGTTTCATAATTTGATTTACGATTTTGGATTTACGATTTTGGATCTGCAAATTTTGGATCTGCAATCTGCAATTTACGCAGTCGCAAACGTTTGTTTGATAACGTCCTGAAATTCTTTGGCTGCGGCGGCCGGATCATCGGCGACGCGAATGGCCCGCCCGGCGATGAAAATGTAGACCGGCACCCCGGCAAAGCGGGGAATGTCGGCTGGTTTGACGCCGCCGGTCACCGTAACTTTGAAGCCCATGGCGGCTAACTCACTAATCTCGGCAAAATCTCGCTCGCTCCAGGTCAGCTCACCTTTGGCTTCGGCGTCGCGGCTGCGGTGGGTGATCACCTGCTGAATGCCGATGTCTCGCCACTGGCGAGCCATCGCCCAGCTCCAGCCGTCGATCAGCTCGATCTGGACCTCGCCGCCATGCTTTTCGGCCTCTTTTTGCACCACTTCTGCCGTGGTCATCGTCGCCCCGCTGACCACGCTGACCCAGTTGGCCCCGGCCTCAAAGGCCATCTTCGAGATTATACTACCCGCCTCGGCGATGCGCACATCGGCCAGGATGATTTTGTCGGGGAAGAGGCTGCGGATAATGCGGACTGCCCTCATTCCTTCGGATAAGCACAAAATTGTGCCAACTTCGATCACGTCGATATGTTGGTGGGCTTTTTGCAGCGGTCCCAGGGCCGAGGGCAGGTCAAATGTATCAAGCGCTAATTGCAACAGTGGTATATCCATAATTCACCTTTCACAAATTACAAATTGCAATTTGTAATTCAAATTTTATGTAGGGGTCAGAATGATATTGAACAGTTGGAGTCAAGGCTTTAGCCGGTAATTCAGCCCTGGAACCGGCTGAAGCCTCCACTCCAGTGGCATAAATTTTTCCCCGGTGTTCAAAATGTTATTGACCCTTACAGTAATTCAAATTTTATTAGCCTTTCACGGCGCCGGCAGTCAGGCCGGCGATAATCTGGCGAGCGGCCAGGAAGGTAATAATCAGGGGCGGCACCACCAGGATCGAACCCATCGCCGTCACCAGCCCCCATTCCACGCCCTGCTCGGTCAGGAATAGGGTAGTTTGCACCGGCAGGGTGCGGGTGAAGCGGTCGGTCAGGATGAGGGCCAGGATGAACTCATTCCAGGCAATGCGGAAGGCGAAGATGGAGGCCACAGCGATGCCGCTCCGCAGCAGTGGCAGCATAATCAGGAAGAAGACCTGAAACGGGTTGGCCCCATCGACAATGGCTGCCTCTTCCAGTTCCACCGGAATCTGCTTGATGAAGCCAATCAGCAGCCAGATGACGAAGGGCAGGTTCAGGGCCGTGTAGAACAAAACCAGCCCAATCCGGCCATCCTCGAGTCCCCACAGGCCCCACAGGGCAAAAATAGGCACGGCCAGCACGGCCGGCGGCACTGCCCGGATGATCAAAGTGGTCTGGGCCATTAGACCGCGGCCGGGAAATTGCATCCGGGCCAGGCCATAAGCGCCCATACCGGCGGCCAGCAGGGTCAAAATCGTTGCGCCCAGGCCAACCAAAACTGAGTTGACCAGATAGCGCACAAAATTGTACTTGGTAAAGATCTGCTCGTAGTTGGCCAGCGTCGGGGTGAAGATAAACTCGGGTGTGCTCGATAGAATATCGACCTGGTACTTGAACGAGGTCATAAACATTACCAGGATGGGCACCAGCACGATGAGGGAGAGCAGCACCAGCACCACATAGTACAGCACCGTTGAACCTTTGACTCGGGTCGCCTGCCGGGGGGCGCGGCTGACCTGGGGCGCAGCCATCGTTAATTCACTCATAGTTTAAAAATCCGCCCTTTCTTTCAAAGGATTTTGGTACAGCAAAATGAGAATGGTAAAGACCAGGATAATCGCCATCAACAGCACGGCAATGGTTGAGGCGTAGCCCAGTTGTTGGGCGGTGAAGGCGGTCTTGTAGATGTGCAGCGACAGCACTTCGGTGCTCAAGCCGGGGCCGCCAAAGGTCATCGTGTAGATAACCTCCAACGCCCGAAAGACGTCGATGACGCGCATGAGCAGGGTGACCATGATGATGGTCCGGATCATCGGCAGCTTGACCCGGAAGATAATCTGGTACCAATTGGCCCCGTCGATGATGGCGGCTTCGGTGACCTCGGCGGGCAGGCTTTGCAACCCGGCCAGGACGATGATGAAGATGAAGGGAGTCCATTGCCAGATGTCGGTGATGATGATCGAGGTCAGCGCCAGGTCGGGATCGGCCAGCCAGAGTTGGCGAGTGAAGCCGAACTGCTGCAAAAAAGGTATCGCTTCCCCAATCGACTCAAGAAAATAGTCGATCAGCCCGATCCGGGCGTCGTACAGGTAGCGCCAGATCAAACCTACCGCCACCGGCGAGACCATCAACGGTAAGATAAAGATGGTACGGAAGATGGCCGCGCCCCGCACCGGCTTCTCCAGCAGGAAGGCCAGGGCCACGCCCAGGACCATCTCGGTGACCAGAACCCAGAAGGTGAAACGCAGCGTTACCCCCAACGACTGGTGAACTGCCTCGTCGCCCAGCATACGCCAGTAAGAGTCAAGCCCGATGAACTCTTTCGACTCCCAAGGCGTGCCCATCGACCACTCATAGAAGCTAAGCTCGACGGCGTTAAAGAGCGGCACCAGTAGGCCCAGGACCAGCACGGCCATCGCCGGGAGCATAAACGCATAGGCCACATAATTTCGTGAGTTTTTAAGAGCTTTTAGCATAGCTTTTTGCTCCTTTGGGGGGAGGGGG
>CAYZHI010000202.1:0-6626 GCA_964477335.1 uncultured Caldilineaceae bacterium
GTCCCTCTATCCATCGCTGAATTCAGTCTCTAAAACTAGCACCAAAAGTTACTATTCAGGTGACCGGCGCTTCAGCTTCAATCAAGCATTTTGCTTATGGAAAATCAAGTCTCTATCACCTGATGTTTGACGTAAGGGCCGGTCACCTGGTAGCTGAACAACTATGAAAAATTTACCGCAAGAATGCCAAAATTTTTCAAATACTTATGTGCCCTTCGTGTACTTTGTGGTTCAATCATCTCTGCACTGAGTTGCTATTATGAACATTCCAACCGAATCTATCGTCACTTATCTCACTGACAGACTCCCGGACTATCTGAATGATCTCCGCACTCTGGTCGGCATTGACTCCGGCAGCCAGCACAAAGCCGGGGTCGATGCCGTCAATAACTGGCTGGCCGAACGGTTGGCCGTTTTGGGTTACACCGTGGAATTTCAACCCCAGACCCACGTCGGCGATAACCTGTTGGCTACCCGCCGGGGCCGCGACCGGGGACGAATTCTGCTTTTGGGCCACAGCGACACCGTCTATCCCGTGGGCACAGCCGCCCGGCGACCGATGGTCATCGCTGGTGACAAGATCTTGGGGCCGGGCACTTGTGATATGAAGGCCGGCCTGCTTACTGGTCTCTATGCCCTGGCAGCCTTGACCGCCGCCGGGTTTGACCGGTTCGATACCTTGACCTACCTGTGTGTGTCGGATGAGGAAACCGACCCCCGTTATTCGCCCCCTTTGATCCGCTCGGCCAGCCGCCAGGCCGACGCCGTGCTAACGTTGGAAGCTGCTCGCCAAAACGGCGACATCGTGACGGCCCGCAAGGGGGTGCAATGGTACACGGTAGAAGCCTTTGGACGTTCCGCCCACGCCGGGGTTGAACCCGAAAAGGGTCGCAACGCTATTTTGACGCTGGCCCATCATCTGGTTGCCCTGGACCAACTGAATGGTCTGCGGCCTGGCGTTACCGTGAACGCCGGCTATCTGCACGGCGGCAGCGATTTTCCCAGTATTGTGCCGGATTACGCCAAAATGCGGCTCGACCTGCGGGCTTTCACCGTAGCCGATATGGAGGTATTGGTCGACGCAGTCCGGCGGCAATTAGACCACCCGGTGATGCCCGGCGTAACGGTCAAGGTGATGTTGGAGGAAAGCTCCGTCCTCCCCCCGATGGAACGTACTCCCCAGGTGGCCAGGCTAGAAGAACTGGTGTGTCGGGTTGGACGCGAACTTGGTCTGGAGGTGCAGGGGGCCAGTACCGGCGGCGCGTCGGATGCCAGCCTCGCTGCGGCTGAAGGTGTAGCGGTGCTGGATGGGCTAGGACCTATCGGTGGCTTGGACCACGGCCCGGACGAATACATCGAATTGAGCAGTATCGTCCCCCGGACCGCCCTGCTGGCCCGGCTAATCATGGCCATTGCCCAATCTTACTAATGTGGAGGAATAAGCGGTGAGCTTTGGTATTACCAAAACCATTCCGGCTCAAGACGGAATTGAGGCGCTGGCGGCGCTCTATGACGGCTCGCTGAGCCAATATGAATTCCATATGGCCGGCCAGCCGTCCAAACTCAAGGTGGGCGATTACGTCTATACCATCTTTAACGATCAGCTTTACGGCCGGCTGAAAATCAAGCAGTTGGTCGGCGGCGCGGTCAACCCCCAATCGGGCAAGCCGCGCACCTTGATTATCGTCGCCGCGCCCGGCGAGCGGCTTGACCCGCCGATTCCCAAGCAGGGCCACCGTGGTACTCGCTACTACGACGGCTCTGATTGGCCCAAATAAACTGCAAGCGCGGAGCGAAAGTATTTTGGCTCTCGTGCCGCGCTCTCCGCTTCAGGCTTTTCATCTTGCAAAAAGGAGAATAATTCTACAAATATGTCCACAAACAATCAGCCGCAGCCCGGCACGCTGGCCGTCTGGGCCGGGGAAGAAGAGAATCTCTTGCAAGGCGCAACCCAGGTGCCCGTAGTCCACAGCGTCTCCTTTGGTTACCGCGATGTCGACGAGTGGCAGCAGGTCGCCTTGGGGCAGAGACCCGGCCATATTTACAGCCGCAACACCAACCCGACAGTCGAGGTGTTTGAAGAGAAGGTGCGCCAGCTTGAAGGGGCTGCCGCCGCGACCAGTTTCGCCACCGGCATGGCCGCCATTAGTAATACCCTGTTCAGCCTGCTCTCACCGGGCGACCGGGTAGTTTCGGTGAAGGATACCTATGGCGGCACCAACAAAATTTTCATCGAGTTCCTGCCCCGCTTTCAAATCGAGGTTGCTTTGTGCGATACCACCGATCACGAGGCCATCGAGATGGAAATTGCCAAAGGGTGCCGCCTGCTCTACCTGGAGAGTCCCACCAATCCTACCCTCAAAGTGGTCGATTTGGCCCGGCTGGCCCAGGCCGGCCATCGAGTCGGGGCCATTGTGGTGGTCGACAATACCTTTGCCACGCCTCTCAACCAGCGCCCTTTGCAGTTGGGCGCCGACCTGGTGTTGCA
This sequence comes from uncultured Caldilineaceae bacterium, assembly GCA_964477335.1. Taxonomy (GTDB): domain Bacteria; phylum Chloroflexota; class Anaerolineae; order 4572-78; family J111; genus CAYNLK01. The sequence continues at coordinate 2,489 of CAYZHI010000202.1, forward strand.
CAGCGCCACCAAGTTTCTGGGCGGTCACGCCGATGCCCTGGGGGGCGTCGTCTGCGGGCCGAAGGCGCTGGTTGAGCAAATCTACCATTTTCGGGAAATCAATGGGGCTACGCTCGAGCCGATGTCGGCGTATTTGTTGCTGCGGGGGATGAAAACGCTCCACCTGCGGGTACGCCAGCAGAATGAGAGCGCCCTGACCATTGCCCGCTTCCTGCAAATCCACCCGGCAGTGGAGCAGGTCTTCTATCCCGGCCTTGAATCGCACCCGCAGCACGATATTGCCCGGCGGCAAATGCGGGGTTTCGGCGGGGTGCTTAGTTTTATTCTCAAAGGGAATAGTTTTGACGTGGTCCGCGCCTTTCTGCCGCGGCTGCGTTATGCCCATGCCGCCGCCAATCTGGGGGCGGTCGAAACAGTAGCCGGCCCTCCGGCCACCACCAGCCACGTGGAATGTACCCCGCAGGAGCGAGCGGCTATGGGCATCCCGGAGAGTTTGGTGCGTTACTCTGTCGGCATCGAAGAGACCGCAGATCTCATTGCCGATCTTGACCAGGCCCTGGCCTTAACTGCAAGTCACGCCGGTTGACGATTATCTGTTTTGCGGTGCAGGAATTTCCCGTTCGATCAGCTTCGGGCAGATAAAATGTGTAGGGGCGCAAGCCCTTGCGCCCCTACCATACAGTTCGATTTAGTACGAGCGAATAAAGCCTTTTAGTTATTCAAAGATCTCCAGAACCGGCTGCCCATCCCAATTCTCAGGAATAGGCAATTCTAAGGCATGCAACGCCGTGGCCGCCGTATCGTAGATATTAATATTACTGTTCAAGGTTACCCCTTGCGCTACCCCGGGTCCAGCCGCTAACCAGGGAATCGTCCGGTCTATTAGACAATCGTTCCCGTGGCCCTTGTCGTGGCCGCCATGATCAGCTGTAATGATCAGGAGCGTCCGCGGCAAATAGCCTTCAGTTTCAAGCGCAGTTACAATCTCACCGATCATACTATCGGCAAACGTTACGGTGAATAGCTGGTTGGGCGACAACCATCCGTAGGCGTGCCCCACTCTATCCGTATCCGGCAAGTGAATAAATAGAACATTGGGTAAACCGGCCTCAATAAGCTCAACAGCCCATTCCTTGATTTGCGGGTCGTGCGCGTCACCCCCATAGAGGAAGTCTACCGAGTTTGGCAAAGCAATATAATTCAATTTGTCTTTGCCAAACACCATGCCGGTGCTTAAACCGGCCTCGTGGGCCACACTAAAGACCGTTGGCCCATTCATACCGGGCCAACCTATGTACGGCACGCCAAATTGAATACCGTGTTTTTCGGCGGTCATGCCGCTCAACAAAGAGGCGTGGCTGGGCAGCGTTTCACTGAGACTTATAGTTTGGGCGTTGGGGGAAAAAGCGCCTTTGGCTCGTAGAGCGTCGAGGGTAGGGGTATCGGTTAAATCCAGCGCATCAGGCCGCAAGCCATCAATGGTGATGATAACCACGTATTCCAGAGCTGCATTCTGTTGAAAAGCCGCTTCATGTTCCAGGGGCGCTTCCGACGTTGTTGGGACTGGAGTTATAGTTGCCGCGGGCAGGGGAGTTGGTGTTGGGGGCGCGGCGAAAGAGATTTCGGCAAAGCGCTGGTCACGCGGTTCGGAGATTGCTAACGTGGCTGTGGCATCGCTCTCAGGGAAGAGGCGACCGAAATCAGTGGGCGGGGCATGGGTAGATTTCCGAAAGGTCTCCGCAGAGGCCAGATTGGCATAGCCCAGCAGGATGATCAGGGCAGCCAGTAACGTCAAAATCAGCTTTGTGGAGATAATCTTTTTAGGTTGTGGTTGAGTAATTGCCGTAATCTGTTGCCGTAACCGAAGCAATGGCGATCTTGCTGTTGCTGAATTTGACGTTTTTAATGGGGACATAGCTGGACGATCTCCTTCGATCTCTATTGGTTTGGTAACTTGAACTCAATCTTTGAGCTTAGGTATGTCCTGCATCTTTCTGAGCTTAAGAACAATGCGAACCGGCCAATCAAGGTTCCCTATTTGACAAGCGCCGCTTGCACAACTTTGTTAAAGAAATTTTACAGCAATTATAGCGTTGATTTTATAAGATATCGCCCATAATAAATAGTGACATATGTCATTATTCTGATATGACGTTTGTCAACTTGATATGCGCTGTGTGTAAAAATGATGCATTGACTGCATTGTATGTAATCAATGCCGGTCTGGTTAGGATTGAGGATGATCTCTGTTTTGAGGATATGTTGTAAAGGGGTAAGCGCCTGGCGAGAGGTTGCTTCAGTAAGCAACCTCGGGGGGTAAGGAAGGTTTAGCTAATAAGCCCGTGATTTGCTTGCAGGCAGGTCACGGGCTTGCGGATGTAGTTTCAGTTCAATTTTGGCTACGGGCTGGTGAGGGTGAAACCGCTGTCAATGACCGCAGCCGCAGGTCCCACCGCCACAGCCGCAGCCGCCGCCAAAGCCACGGCTGCCTGATTCTGCAGCCAGACCGGACTCACGCGTGCCCGTGTGAGCGGCAAAGAGGGAGAGCACTCGCGACGTCTTCATACTTTCGCATTGTTTGCACTGAATCGGCTCATCAGCTTTGCTCATGGGTCGCAGAGTTTCAAACTTGGATTTGCAATCGGCGCAGTAATATTCGTAGAGAGGCATAGGTACTCCTGAAATTTGATTATCGATTTTTGGTGTATTATATCCTCAAGGCCGTAAAACGTAAAGCGTGAAGCGTGAAGCGTGATGCGTAATGCGTGGAGCGTGGAGCGTAATGCGTGAGGCGTGGAGCGTAATGCGTGAGGCGTGGAGCGTGGAGCGTAATGCGTGAGGCGTGGAGCGTGAAGCGTAAAACATAATTGGAACTTCGCTCTTCGCTCTCCGCTTTCCGCTCTCCGCTCTCCGCTCTAAGTTCCTCGCTCCCCGCTCTACGGCTTAAATCTTTTGCTGTTTGAACTCCTCGCCGTTGAAACTGAGCAGGACCGGCTGGTCATCGATGACGGTTTCCAGCCGCACCGGCCGGCTCCAGATGCGCTGGATATTGCGCAGGGTGTCGCGGGCGTAATCCTGTTTGAGTTCAACGCCCTCATAGCGATGGCGCAGATACAGTTCGCCGCGATTTTTATAGTTGCCATCTTCCACGGTGATAAAAGGCTGGCCAAAGTTGGTCAATTGTAGCAACAGCTTCTCCTTGACCTCTTTGAAATCCCGGGAGGCAATCTGGTAAAGGTTTGAGTTGCGATTGTAGCGGTAGGTGAACAGCAGTTGTTCCTCCACGAACTCCGGCGTTAGAAATTCGTCGATAAAGGTAACATCGTTGTAGAGCCGGCGCACCTCAAAAATCTTGGCCCGGCCCAGACCCAGTTGCCGGTCCCAGCGCCGTTTCACCTGGATATCGTCACATTCATCGTACTCTTTGCCGAATTTGCCCTTGTCCCAACGTTCCTCGATGTGACGGAACAGCTCCAGCCCCAGCTTGTAGGGGTTGAGCTGGCCGTGGCTGGTGGCGACCACCCCGGCGTGATGGTCGGCAAAACTGATCAGCTCTGAGTCCGTCATCGCTTTTTCGGTCATAATTTTGCTGTGCCAGTAAGAAGCCCAGCCTTCGTTCATAATTTTGGTCATGCCCTGGGGGGCGTAGTAGTAAGCTTCGTCACGAATGATTTCCAGGATGGTATGTTGCCAGCGGGCCAGCGGGGCGTAGTTCAGCAGGAACAGCAGGATATCTTTCTGCGGGTTTTCGGGAAAGTTACGGGTTTTCTGCTGTTCGGCCTCGATCTTTTGGCGCTGCTTTGCCAGGAACTCCGGCGGGTTGATGTAATTCCGCATATAATCTCGTTCTACCTTAAACCCTTCCACCGCCGGCTCGACTTCCTCCTCTTCGATCACCGGCTGCGCCGTTTGCGCTTCCGGTCGCTTGATGTAGGGGGCGTGGTAGTCGATCAGGTTATCCAACGACAGGCACACGTCCACAAACGCTTCGACCTGTTCGTAACCAAAGCGATTGATCAGCCGTTGAATCCGGCTGGCATGGTTGGCCATTTCATCTAGCATTTTGCGGTTGGTGTGGGCAAACCACATATTGTTCTTGAAGAAATCGACGTGGGCGGTGACGTGGGCCATCACCATC
>CAYZHI010000203.1:0-6594 GCA_964477335.1 uncultured Caldilineaceae bacterium
ACGCTAGCTGCCGGTGATATCGATCGGTTACAGGAGCGGTTGAAACAGGTTATTAGCGCGGGCAATAAAGCCGGGGGTGTAGCTTTGGCCCAAGAAGCGTTGGCGGCCGGGTTATCGCCGCTGGAATTTTTTCAGGCTGTGATTGAACCCGTTTTGACCGAGGTCGGAGAGCGTTTTGCCCGGTTGGAGATTTTTTTGCCGGAGTTGATGCGGGCCGGGATGGTGGTCCAGGCGATGCAGCAGGAGGTGCTGGAACCGGCCATCCGGGCCGCCAGCGGCGTTAGCAGCGTTGTCGGCAGGATCGTCATCGGTAGCTGCCAGGGCGACATCCACGATATCGGCAAAAATATGGTCGCGCTCATGCTTCAGGTGAACGGTTTTGAGGTGAAGGATTTGGGGACCAACGTGGCCCCGCGGGCCTTCATCGACGCGGCCCGGCAAGAGCAGGCCGACATCATCGCCATGTCGTCGCTGTTGACCACCTCGATGCCCTATATTCGGGATGCGGTGCAGTTGCTGGAGGGCTATAACTTGCGCGGCCAATTCCTGGTGGTGGCCGGCGGGGCCGCGGTCACCCGGCCCTGGGCCGAGTCGATTGGGGTGGATGGCTTTGGGGAAGACGCCGTCGAAGCGGTGGCCGTTTGCCGGCAGTTGGTGACCGCCAGAAGGGAGCAGAGCGCGTGAGAAACAGTACCCGTTTGTTAGACATTCTGGATCGGATCGAGTCCGGCCCCATCGTCGAAGAGTCGCAGTGGGATATGTTCATGGTGCCGGATGAGGTCAGCCGGTTGCAGGCCGAATTCGAGATCGATTTGGCGGCGCTGGGCGACACGTTAGTGCCCGGCGATGACGCCCTGGCCGACCGGCTCTTTGCGGCCGGCCTGGCCCTGGCCGAGCGGCTGGGCGTTTACTGCGTCACCACCTCCCGCCAACTCAAATTCAGCCGGGCGGAGATTTTGGCCGCCCTGGCCGTGGCGCCGACCGAGGTGACCATCGGCGAGGGCAGCGACCGCCACACCGAACGCAAACGGCGGGTCGAGGACCCGAACCCGCCGACGATCAAAGGCGGCGGGGTGGGCACGCCGATTCCAGAAGAGCTGTACCTGGCCGTCCACCAGTCTTATGCCCAGGAGCCGCTGGTCGACGCCATGATCAACTGCACCCTGGAGCGGGTCTATGGCCGGGAGATCCGCAGCCGCTCCCCTTGGGAGGTGCTGGGCGGCTGGCACGAGGTTGAGCTGACCAAAGCCGCCTGTCGCCGGGCCGGCCGGCCGGGGCTGGCGTTGGGCTGCGTGGAAAATGCCGTCTCCGAACTGGCCGAGCTGTCGGCGACCTCCTACGGCGGCTTCAGCCCGTTCGATTGGCATCACATCGCCATGATTTCCGAATTCAAAACCGACTACGGGGCGCTGATCAAGCTGGCTCACCTGGTGCGGACCGGCAGCATTATCCACGCCTTTTACAACACCATCTACGGCGGCTCGGTTGGCGGGCGGGAGGGGATGGCCATCGCTATTGTGGCCGGCTGCATCTTGCTGCAAATGGTCTATATGACCAACACCCACTCCGTCTCGCCGGCGCACCCTTTCTACGACAACGACACGACCCCGGAGATTATCCAGGCCATCAGCCTGGCCCAGCAGGCCCTGGCCCGCAACAGCCGCCTGCTCACCGACGTGGTCATCACCCCGGTCGGCGGGCCGGGCACCAAAACGTTGCTGTATGAGGCGGCGGCCATGGCGATTATGGCGACCGCTTCGGGGAGCTGCGGGCTGATTGGGCCTCGCTCGGCGGCCGGGATTCACGCCGGTCACGTCTCCAGCCTGGAGGCTCGCTGGACGGCCGAAGTAGCGCACGCCGCCGCCGGCATCTCTCGCCGTGAGGCCGATGCGCTGGTACGCCAACTGGTCGAGCGGTACAAAGCTGATCTGGCTCAACGGCCCATCGGCCAACCTTTCCCGGAAGTGTATGATCTGATCACCCTCAAACCCCGGCCGGCGTGGCAGGCGATGTACGAAGAGGTCAAAGCCGAAGTCAGGCAGATGGGGTTGTCGGTTGGGTAGTTTGATAGTTGGCTGGTTGGATAGTTCGTTGGATGAGGATTAACCACCCAACTAACCAACCAACCAACAAACCATTAAGACAAGGAGAATACTATGCAAAGTAACTGGTTAGTTGAAATTGTCAAACGGGCCCAGGCGGGTCCCTTCATGAAAGATAAGGAGTTTGAGCTGGGGCTGGTCAAGCGCATCCGGCAGTTGGTCAAGGAGTATGGCATCCAATATGATGCCAACAATCTGGTTCCGGCCGACGACGACATGGCTGACCGCGTCTTTCAAGCCGGGTTGCAGTTGTTCGTCGAGTTTGGGGCCTACTGCCAGAGCACCGAGCGCTGCATTCGTTTCAGCCGCGACGAGGTGCTCGATATCCTGGCCCACGTGCCCGCCGCCGTCACCCTGGGCGCAGGCAAGGACGCGGTGGTGATGCGTCATCGCGGCGTGGAAGACCCCACCCCCGCCGTGATGCACTCCGGGCCGACCGGCACGCCCTGCTCGGAGAAATACCACCCCTTGATTCTGCTGTCATGCGCCCAGGAGCCGCTGGTCGATTGCCTGGGGGCCGGTTCGGTCTCCACCTACCTGGGTGAGAATATCGTGCCCGGTACGCCGCTGGAGATTCTGGGCGCTCGCCGTGACGCCACCGTGGCCCGCGAAGCGGTCCGTATGGCCGGCCGGCCCGGGATGCACATCAACGATGTGGCCGTGCCGCTCACCTGCGCCGGCAAGATGGCCACCTTTGATCCCGGCGCGGGGCTGCGTCCCTCCGACGGCATTCTGGTGTCGCAGATGGTCGAACTCAAAACCGACTTTGACCAGCTTTCGCGGGTGGCCCACCTGCACAATGTGGATGGGATCATCGTCGATTTGATGACGCCGCTGATTGGCGGCCTGGGCGGCCGGGCCGAAGGGACGGCCATTGTCTCGGTGGCCGATCACCTGTTGGGGGCGGTTTTGTACGACGCCGATTACCACATGTTCTCGCTGACCCACCTGAATTACGTGAACAACACCGATCCGCTGGGCATTTGGGTCCAGGCCATGGTGGGGCAGGCTTTGTCGCGCAACACCCCCATAGTGTTGCTGAACGATATCTACACTCTGTCCGGGCCGGGCACTCGCGAACTGCTGTACGAGTGCGCCGTCGGCGCGGTGGTGGGGACGGTGTGCGGCTTCAACATGCAGGGGGCCGGGACCACCGGCGGTTTCAAGCGGGATCACACCACCGGCCTGGAGGCTCGCTTCATCGCCGAGGTATCGCGGGCGGCCCTGGGGTTGACTCGCCAGGATGCCGCCGCCTTGATTCCTCAGCTGATGCCGGGGTACATCCACACCTTGACCGAACCCAACCGCGGCCAGCCGTTCTGGGAAGTCTATGATGAAAACACCGTCCAGCCAAAGGCGGCGTGGTTGGATATCTATGACACTGTCAAAGAAGAGATCAGCCAGCTTGGCTTGAAGTTTGACCGCGCCCTCCGGCCGGCAGCCTGATGAAAGGAGAAAGATTTTCATGACCATTCCTGAAGATATTTACCAACGTTTGTACGACGCTTTTATTGAAGGTGATGCTGAAACGGCCGAGGCCATCGCTCAAGAGGCTTTGGCGGCCAACGTCGATCCGCTCGAGATCATTAACACCGTGATGATCCCGGCGCTGACCGAAGTCGGACGCCGCTTTCAGTCCGGTGAATTCTTTTTGCCCGAACTAATGATGGCCGGCGAGGCCGCCGAGGCGGTCAGCGCCCACCTGGAAGCCGCCATTAGCGCCTCCGGCCAGGCCAGCCAGGCGGTCGGGGTGGTGGTGGCCGGGACGGTGCAGGGCGATGTGCATGACATCGGCAAGAATATCGTGGCCACTATGCTGCGCGCCCACGGCTTCGAAGTGGTTGATTTGGGGCGGAATGTGGCCCCCAGCGCCTTTGTGGACGCGGCCAGGCAGTCCAAAGCCGATATTATCGCCCTGTCTTCGCTGATGACCACGACCCGGCCGGCGATTTTGAGCACGGTCCAACTGTTCAAAGAGTTGGGGTTGGCCGACACCTACCAGATCATCATCGGCGGCGGCTCGGTGACGGAGGATTGGGCTGAGGAGATCGGCGCCGGCTACGCGCCCGACGCCGCCGGGGCGGTGGAGTTGTGTAAGAAATTGCTGGGGGTGGGGTAGTTACGGTTTGATGCCAGGGGGGATAGTCCAGAAATTAGTTGATAGTTTGTTACTACTCAGTTCCATGTCATTTCGAGAGCCTGCCCTGAGCGTAGCCGAATGGGCCGCAGGCCGAGAAATCCCTGAGTAGGCTGATTTAAATTCAGGGCCACCTGGCATACTCGACTCGTATTTACCATACGCCAAGTTTTATGCAACGGCTTCAGGGATTTCTCGCTGTCGCTCGAAATGACATGCCTGAGTCGTAGCGACACTTTTGAAAAATACTTTATAGGTCAAAGCGGAATCGGGAATTCTCGGTTCCGCTTTTCTTTTTAGGCTCATTTCTTGACAGCAGAGCCGAGTTATAGTATGATGCGCTGGTCTTAGTGGTCATACCACTCAGACCAGTTGGTTTAGCCGGAAAGGTGAAAAAAGTGTTGTACGGTGACCAAAAAATTACCGTCGCCGGCGAAACGGTCGAGCGCATCGCCGATATGATCCGCAGCGGCGCCTATGCCCCCGGCGACCGCTTGCCGGGCGAGCGGCAGTTAGCCCAGCAGTTGCACGTAAGCCGGACTTCGGTGCGGGAGGCGTTGGGGCGACTGGAAACGGTCGGTTTGGTGGAGTGCCGGCACGGCTTGGGGACTTTTGTCAAAGACCCAAGCCGCGAGGTCGTTCAGGCTGCCCTGATGCCGCATCTGCTGACCGATCGGGAGACCTTGCAGAAACTCTTTGAAATCCGCCAGCTCATCGAGGTGGAGGCGGCGGCGCTGGCGGCCGAACGGGCCAGCTCGGCCCAGCTTGGGGTGATGCGTCGCTGGCTGGAGGAGGTCGAAACCCAGATTGCCCGGGCCAATGAGGGCGGGATTGTGACCGCCGATATTGAGTTCCACCGCCAGATTATCATTGCCACCGGGAATGATATCATGGTCGACTTGATGGATAGCATTGTTGACCTGCTGCGGGCCGTCCGGCGGGATAGCATCAATATGCCGGAGTTGCAGGCGTCGATTATCAGTGGTCACCGGGCCATTTTTGAGGCTATTGCCGCCGGTAAAAGCCAGGCCGCCCGCCAGGCGATGCAGGATCATTTGGCCGAGATTATGGCCAGGGTGAAGGCGGCCTGGAACAACGAACAATGAACAATGAACAATTATCAATTATCGGTGAATAGTTCGACTGACCATTGACTACGAACTACGGACAACTGACCACTGACCACTGATAACTGACCACTGATAACTGACCACTGAAAAAGGAGTAAATTATGGAAGTTGCAGCTAAATACCGCCCTTTGGCGCAATACATTGAAGATGGGATGACTGACGCGGCTGTGGCTGAGGCCAGGCGTCTGGTCGAGATGGGCGATACAGTCACCGACATTTTCCAGCAGGCGATTGTGCCGTGTATGACCGATATTGGCGACCGGTTCAGCAGCCTGGAGCTGTTTCTGCCGGATATGATCCGGGCGGCCGACGTGGTCAAAGCGATCCACGCCGACCTGGCCGATGTGTTGCAGGGTGAGGCGGCCAAAGTTGAGTCAGCCGGCAAAGTAGTGATTGGCACCGTCACCGGCGATATCCACGATATCGGCAAGAATATCGTGCGGACTATGCTGGAAGTGAACGGTTTTGCCGTGGTCGATCTGGGGGTGGATGTGGCCGCCCAGGATTTCATCAAACGGGCCAGAGAAGTGAACGCCGACATCATCGCCCTCTCGTCGTTGATGACAACCTCCATTCCATATATGGAAGATGTCATCGAGCTAATCAAGGCCAGCGAGCAGGATCGGAGCCGGTTCAAGGTTTTGGTTGGGGGAGGGCCGGTAACGCCGGAGGTAGCCCAGCAGATGGGGGCAGATGGTTTTGGCGAAGACGCGGCCGACGCGGTCAGGCAGGCGCGGCGGTTGTTAACATAGTATTTTCAACGGAGTTTGACATGCACAATACCTCACGTTTACTGGACATCATTGATCGCGCCTACCAGGGACCTGTGGCCGATGAAAAAGAGTTCGATTTGAAGATTGTGGCCGATGGGGTCGCGGCCAGTGTTAAAAAATATGAGCTCAAGTTTGATAAAACCAGGATCATCCAGCCGGATGATGCGCTGAATGACCGGCTCTGGCAGGCCGGGCTGGACTTTTCGCAATTCCTGGTGCAGTTCCACCCCGTTCTTGCCCGGCATCTTGAAATCGGTCAGCACACAGTCGAAGGCCTGCGCGCCAGCCAGTTGGATGGCCTGTTCTGCCGAAAAGGCTTCCGTGGCTTCATACCCGGACAGCGACAGGATGTCGGCCAGGGTGCGCGTCATGCGCCGATCGTCGTCTACGATGAGGATGCGCAGTTTTGGATTCATTGACTGACCTTCTTGTTCTTTCTGTCATTGCGAGGG
>CAYZHI010000204.1:0-6352 GCA_964477335.1 uncultured Caldilineaceae bacterium
GTCCAAAATTTTTGGAAAGCACAGGGGGGAATTGCCGCTGGTCCGCCTAAAATGTTGTAGAAATTGTGAAGAAGTTAGGGAGGGATTTTGAAGGGGGTCAAACGCCGAGATAGGCTTTAAGTTCGGCTAGGGTGAAGGGCCAGCCAAGGTCGGTTTCAGTTTCGGGAAGTTTAACCACGGGGATGCGTTCACCATAAAGGCTCTGGCAAGCAGCGTTGTGGCTGTGGCCGATGTCAACCACGTCGATCTCTAAGGGGGTGTCGCAGGCCGCTTCCAGCAGCAAGCGATAGGCATCCAGGCAGAGGTGGCAGTTTAGTTTAGTATAAAAGACAACTTTCTTCATACCGCCATTATACAACACAGGCCGGAGCTTGACTATTTCTCCGGCCGGTGTTGGTTTTAGGTCAATAAGTCCCTCAAATGTACGTCAATAGCCACTCCGGCACAAAGCGGTTGAAGAAACTATTCAGCACGGTGAAGGTGCCGGTCAGCAGTAACACCCCGATGATGAGGATGAACGCCCCGCTCACTCGCTCGATGAGCTGCATGTGCCGGTTGAGCAGTTTCAGCCGGCTGGTGGCGGCCGTCAGCATCCAGGCGGTGATCAGGAAAGGAATGGCCAGTCCCATCGAGTAGACAAAGAGATAAAACATGGACAGGCCAACATTCTGGCCCTGAATGGCCAGGGTTAAAATTGCCCCCAACAACGGCCCGATGCAGGGCGTCCAGCCGGCGGCAAAGGTCATGCCGATGATGGCGCTGCGGGCATAACTGGGCGCCTGATCATGACCGTACTCCATCTTCTTCTGGAGGTTGAATATTGGAATAGTTATCAGTCCCATCGTGTGCAGCCCAAAGACGATCAAAAGTACGCCACCCACCCAGACCAGATACTCGGAAAACTTTCCCAGCGCGCCCCCCAGAAAGCCGGCCGGCAAGCCGAACAAAACCACAAAGACAAACGTAAAACCAAACACAAACAGGAGGGCATGGGTAAAAACCAACCGGCGGGGAGGCGGCTGGTCGCCCACTATAGTGGAACCGCTCAAGTAGCCCAAATAAACCGGGATCAATGGCAAAACGCACGGCGAGATGAACGAGAGCAGGCCGGCCAAAAATGCAGCGGCCAGGGTGATATTTTCAAGCCCCATGCTTATCTCCTTAAGGGTAACGTTTAGAGAACAGGTTTATTCCTGCTCTGTCTCCGAACGAACAAACTGTTCCAGCGCCTGCACCTCTTTTTCCAAATTCCGCTGCCGGCTGACCAGTGTATAAACGAAGACAAAGGTGACAATCCAAAATACGGCGTAACCTGCCGCCAAATAGCTCAGATCTCCCATTATTGGTCGTTCCTTTCTATGCAGGCGAACTCAGCGATACAGAATTTGTTGCTTTAGCGTCTCGACTCGGCGCTTCAAATTCTCCAATTTGATCCGATGAACCATCAGGGCAATATAGAACACGGTAAAAGCAAAAACACAAAAGATCAGGGTGGTCTGAATGTCGGCTGACATACCAAAACCACCCTGGGCGCTCGAGTTGTTGCCCGGCAGCACCACCGCCGGGTGAATGGTACGCCACCAGCGAATGGCGACCCAGTTGATCGGCACCGACATAGCCGCAATGATGGCATAGACTGCGGCAAAGCGGGCCTGTCGATCCGGATTGTCTACGGCGCCCCGCAGCATCAAATAGCCGATGTAGAGCAGCCAGCTAATGGTGGAGATGGTCAGGCGAGGATCCCAGGTCCACCAGACGTTCCAGGTCGGCTTGGCCCAGATGGGACCGCTCAACATGACCATGGCAAAAAAGGCTACACCGATCTCAACCGATGACAGCGCCCAGATATCCCACTTTTGCCGGCGGGTGATCAGGTACAGCAACGAGGCTACGGCCGACACCACAAAAGCCAAAAAACCGATCCAGGCCGACGGCACGTGAAAATAAAAGATGCGTTGGGCGGCCCGCTCAGCCGGGGCGGTCAGATTGGCCGCATCCGGGGCCCAAACCAGGGCCATATACAAGGCCACCAGCATCAACACGCCGCTGATAATCGTCAGGCTGTGACCATAAGTGAAGCCAGCACTCTTGGCGGCTACTTGCTCCTGTTGCGAGACAGCCGGTTGGGATTGGGTTGCCATAGGTTATTCCTCCACCACGTATTCAAACAGCATAAACGAGGCCGCGATAAAAATAGCATCAAAAGCGACCAGCAGCGTCAGCCAGTGGCTGACATCTTCAAAAGGGGTCCGGTCCAAAATGCCGGCGGTCAAGCGGACCGCCGCCAGCATCACCGGCACCACCACCGGAAAGAGCATAATCGGCAGCAGTACTTCGCGGGCGCGGGTATGGACGGCCATCGCCGAGAAGAGCGTGCCCACGCTGGCAAAGCCGATGGTGCCCAGAATAATCACCCCGACCAGCCACGGCAACACCACTGCCGGCTGGTTGAACAGGATCATAAAAACGGGCACAACGATAATTTCGACCACGCTGATGAACAGTACATTGCCGATCATCTTGCCAAAATAGATGGCGCTGCGGTCAATGGGGGCCATTAAGAGGCCATCCAGCACCCCCCGATCCCGCTCCAGCACAAAGCTGCGATTCAAGCCCAGCATCCCGGCAAAGGCAATAGCCACCCACAACACGCCGGGAGCTACGGCCTGCTGATTTTCCGCCCGCAGGTCAAAGGCAAAATTGAAAATCAGGATGACCAGCAGGGAAAAGACGAACATGGCGCTGACCATCTCTTTGGTGCGCAGCTCGGTGGCGACGTCTTTGGCCACGATGGCCCACACCTTGTGAGCGTAGCCGCCAAAGCCGCCGCGGCCGGTCGTCTCGGCTGGGCTGGATTCGGCTAGCGGTTTGATCTGCTCAGTCATCAGTTGACGTACCGGAAATATTGCGCCCGCACTTCATCCAGGCTGACCTCGGCCCGTTTCACATCGTAGGCGATTTTGCCGTTGGCCAGGATCACCACCCGGTTGCCCAGCGATAACCCCCGTTCCAGATTGTGGGTGGTCATCAAAATCGTGCGCTGGCTGATCCCGACTGCGCCGAGCAAACCGGCCAACATATCGGAGGCGTGCTGGTCGAGGCCGGTATCTGGCTCATCCAGCAACAGGACCGGCGGGTTATGCAGGATGGAGCGGGCAATGGCCAGGCGTTGCTGCATCCCCCGCGAATAGGTCCGCACCGGGTCGTGCTGCCGCCCCCACAAACCGACCTGTTGCAGCACCGTCTCGATCCGTTCTGAAGCGTCGGGTAGATCGTACAGACGGGCGTAAAAGCGAAGATTCTGGTCGCCGGTCAAGTCGTCGTAGAGCAGGGTTTTGTGCGAAACCAGGCCGATGAAGCGGCGCAGTTGGCTGGCGGCGTCGGCCAGGCGATAACCATTGATGAAGATTTCGCCGGCGGTCGGTTTGCTCAGATTGGCCACCAGGTGCAGCAGGGTGGTCTTGCCGGCGCCGTTGGCCCCCATCAACGTGACAAAGTCGCCCTCGGCGATGGTCAGGTCCAGTCCGCGCAACACTACTCGCTGGCCGAAGGTTTTGACGAGTTTACGGATTTGAATCATAAAGTCCAATCGGGCGTTCGCCCGTATGCGCGCCCCTACAACTAGAATGGATCACACCCCTCGCATCCTGACGTGAAGTGTGCCGAAGGATGCGAGATGCGATGGGATTGAGTAATATCTCATAAAGTGTAACTACTCAACTTCATGTCATTTCGAGACCGTAGGTCGAGAAATCCCTGCGGTGTGACAATAATTAGAATGGTGGTTGGTAAAAATTCAAGCCAAATTCCGGGTTTACCAACCGCCTGGCTATCAAAAGTACCGCTCCAGGGATTTCTCCCCCCTTCGGGGGTCGAAATGACATGCCTGAGCAGTAACCTTCGGTCATTGGTTTTCCAACACTTCAACCAACTCAGCCTTGTACCTGGCCCGGGCTTGGCGATACACCTGCTCGTCGAGTTCACCGGCGGCAAAGGCGTCATCCAGGCGAGCCAGCATCAGCAGCAGTTTCTGGCGATGCAATTCAGGATCGGCGTCATACAGGTCGGCCTGGTGGGTGAGTTGCGGTCGTATTAAAGGATAACCCACGGCCACGCCCACAATCGCCAGCCCCCCCAGAGCCACAATAATCCAACGCCACAGCCCCTGGTCAACCACGGGAGCGGCCACGGTCGCGCCGGGCATGGTTGGGGCAGCACTGAATTCGAGATCGTCCAGACCGCTTAGCTGCAAGGTCAGGGTGTCGCCTTTGGCTAATTGACCGCCATTGAAAATGGCAAATTCGCTGCCCTGCACCTGCCGGTTTTCGACAAACTGAAGCTGCGGGCTGCTCAACTCGGCGCCCTGGTTGCTCATCAGCACATTCAGGGCGGTCGTGTCGGCTGGCAACGGCAGCTCAATTTGAACCGAGTCGCCGGTGTAGGGGATATCATAGCTGGCGATGATCGACGACCCTTCCGGGCCGGGCACAATCGGCTCGGTGTCAACGTAACCACTCTCGGTTTGGAGGTAACGCGTACCGGTCGGATCATTTTCAAAACGAACGGCGGCCGCGCCGTTGGGCACGGGTATGGGCAAAGTCTGGCCGTTCTGGCCCACGTAAGCCCGGTCGCTGTCGTTGCCGACCACAAAAATTTGGACAGCATTGACCGCCTCGGGGGTAAAGGAGAGGAGGTAATGCAACTGGGTGATCTTGATGGCCTGATCATCGGTCGTCGGCTCGTAGACCGGCAGATCGAGGCTGGTTTCGCTGCTGTCGGGGGTGAAGATACCGGGCTGGTTGGTCACGTAGACCACGTCCTCGTAAGCGCCTTCCAGCAGATAGAGGATCGAGTGTTCAGTCGGCAGATTTTCAAAACGGAAGCGACCCTCACTATCGGCCTGGGTGGTCAATGCGATGACCTCGGCATTGTTCTGAAAGCCGTGCAGCGTAACCTCGATGTTGCCGACCGGCTGGTTGGTGGTGGCGTTGATGACCTGGCCGGTCAAAACGCCATCGCTTTTGGGCAGGGTCACGTCGAATGAGAAGGTGCGGATGTAATCGAGGGCCTGCCACAGCTCCGTCTCGGTCAAGTCGCTGAAGGGGGCGTGCTGCGCACCGGCGCGGAAATTGGCCTGCAAGTCGGCCTGGCTGCGCTCGACCATAGCCGCCTGATTGGTGAAATCAACGATTTCAGCCGGGGCGTCGGGGCCGTCGCCAGCCCCGCTCTGGCCGTGACAGGCGGCGCATTTTTCGGCATAGATGGTTTCGCCGGCGGCGATATTTTGCGGCGCAGCGCTGAGGCTCCAGACATAGGCGGCGGCGTCCCAGATTTGGGCGTCACTCAAACGGTTGCCCCAGGGCGGCATCATCTTGTCCATACGCCCGTTCTTGATCACCTCAAAATTGGCTTGCGGCGTCGTCGTCCGGCCGAGTTGCGGGTCAGACAAATCCGGCAATTGAGCCGGGATGGACGCGGCGGTCGGGCCATCGCCCCGGCCAGCAGGACCGTGACAGGGCTGGCAATTTTCGGCCCACAGGGTTCGACCACCTGAGGCAGAAGGCGGGTTAGTGGGGGTCTGAGCCGGCGGGGCAGCCTGAGACGCGGCCGGCAAGACCACCAGGAACAGGCCAACAGCAATAAAAACGAGAGTTGCCAAAAGTGCAGGTAATCGGGGAAATTTTTCTTTTGTCATACCTTGTCTGTCTTTCATCAGTCGTGGTCTGTCTTCAGGCGGGGACATTCTCCGGCAGGGCTGCGCCACATTTGGCGCAGAAAACGTCGTCGGGCTGGTAGGGCGCGCCGCAGGCCGGGCAGCCAGCTGCGAGTTGCGGCAGGGCCTGACCACAACCGGTACAGAAAGCGTCGCCGGGCCGGTAAGGTTTGCCACAAGTGGGGCAGGCCAGACCACTGCGCTCAGGGTCAATAGAGATATGTTTGAGCGCCTCAATTTCAGCCTCGATTTCCGACAGCAGCGTTTCACCGCCGTTGGCTCCAGCCGTCCTGACCTGCCTGACCAGGCTCTCGATCTCAGCATCCATAACCGGATCGACCAGCGAAAGCTGGCCCTGGTTTAGCCGGTCGATCTGCTGGCGGATTTGCGCGGCCTCCAGCTTGGTTTTGTGCAGCAAGAGTTCATAATCTTCGGCAGAAACCTTACCCATCTCGTAGTCGAACATCAGGTCTTTGATGGAGTCCAGGGTGGCCTGGTAACGGGCCTGATACTCGGCCAGCGTTTGCCCGGAACGATTGACTCGGAACATCGCTTCTGAGCGGGTCTGCTGCCACAAGGGGTAGGCAATGAGAACCAGCGCCCCGGCGACCAGAGCCAGGCTTAGAATTAACGGTAGAT
>CAYZHI010000204.1:6362-6590 GCA_964477335.1 uncultured Caldilineaceae bacterium
GTAGATGATCCATTGATTTAACTTTCCTGAACAGGTTGTTGGGCAACCAATTTGTCTAAGAGGGCGTACAGCTCGGCCCGGCCAATTGGGCCGATTTGAACGTGAACGATATTGCCGGTCTGGTCGATGAAAAAGGTTTCCGGCACCCCGGTGATGGCATAGGCCTGGGAAATCTTATCGCCAATATCGGGGCCGGAGGGGTAGGTGATACCATACTCGGCCATATAG
>CAYZHI010000205.1:0-6590 GCA_964477335.1 uncultured Caldilineaceae bacterium
CTGGCCCAGAACGAACTACCCGCCGGCCTGGAACGGCTGGACTATAGCTACAACGACGACATGCGCTTGCTTGGCGTCAAAATTGGGGCCGAGGCCATCCGGCCCGGTGAACGCCTGCCGGTGACCGCTTACTGGCAGGCCCTCCGGCCAATGACCACCAACTATAGCGTCTTCGTCCATTTGATAGGTCGTGGTTATACGAATGTGGGTCAATTCAACAGCTATCCTGGCCTGGGGCTGCGCCCCACCAGCGCCCTTCAGCCCGGCCAGATCATCGCCGATACCTCCCCGGTTCAGGTCAACGGGGGGGCCGAAGCGCGGACCAGGCTGCTGGTCAATCTTGGTCTATTCGATTTCAACCAACCGGGCCGGCCCGGCCTGCCGCCCACAACGGCTGCGGGTGAGCCGGTCGACTCACCGACTGTCGGCCAACTCAAACTCATTCCCACCGTCTGGCCTCCGGTCCAACCCGGCCCGCCGCTGGCCGAGTTTGCCGACAACATCGAGTTGAATGATGTTTCAATCGAAAATTGTCAAACCCAGGCCTCGCCGTGCCGGATTACGTTCGAATGGCTGGCCCGCGGTCGCCCCTCCGCCGATTACACCGTTTTCATTCAACTGTGGCAGGCCGACCAGTGGGTGGCCGGCTTCGACGCGCCACCCCTGGCCAACGATTATCCCACCAACCTGTGGGACGCCAATGAAGTGATTATCGACCCGCATACCCTTGATTTATCGGCTGTGCCGCCGGGTTCTTACCGGATTCTGGCCGGCCTCTACAATTTCACCACCAGCGAGCGGCTGCCGGTCAGCCAAAAGGGCGTTCCCCTCCCCGACTTTGCCATCGACCTGGGCCAACTTGAACTTAACTGAAGTTTTGCCTATACTTCCCCGACTGTGCCACTTGCAAACTAAAAGTTAGATGTGTTAAAAATAGTTAGATGTGTTAAAATAAAGGTCGAGCACAACTTTACCATAGAAATCTCGGCGGGATCAAGGGAAACCAACTTGATTGGCAAACAGATTGGCAAATACCAAATCCAGGAGTTGTTAGGCAAAGGCGGGATGGGCCGGATTTACAAGGCCGCCCAGCCCACCCTCGAGCGCGCCGTGGCCATCAAACTCATCCAGCTTGACCAAGCCACCGATCCGAAGATGGCCGATCGCTTCCGGCGTGAAGCTAAGGTTGTGGCTGCCCTGCGCCACCCCGGCATCATCCAGGTTTACGATTTCGACATCGAAGACGATCTGCTGTATATGGTGATGGAGTACGTGCCCGGCGAGAGTTTGGGCCAGCGGCTGGCCGGTATTCATGCCCAGGGTCGCAAGTTACCGCTGGAAGAAGCCGTGCGTCTCTTTCAAATGATTGCCCAGGCCGCCGCCTATGCCCACAAACAGGGGGTCATTCACTGCGATTTGAAGCCCGGCAACGTTCTGCTGACCACTGAAGGACAGCCGGTCCTGACCGATTTTGGCATCGCCAAATTTATCAGCGGCGAACGGTTAACCGCCACCGGCGATATCATTGGTACGCCCCACTACATGGCTCCGGAACAGGCCACCGGTGGGGAAATCGGGCCGCATACGGATGTCTACGCCCTGGGAGTGATGCTCTATGAGCTGGCCACCGGGGTGCTGCCTTTTAGCGGCGACACCGCGATGAGCATCGTGTTCAAGCACGTCACCGAATCGCCGCCGCCGCCGCGGTCGATCAATCCGGCGCTGCCGGAAGCCATCGCTCAAATCATCCAGCGAGCCCTGGCCAAGTCAGCCGCCGAGCGCTACCCTTCGGCGCAGGAGTTACTGGCCGACATTCAAACTTTCATCCGCTCGAACGGCCCGATTGCGGCCACCCCCGCCTGCATCTTCATTTGCTACAAACACCAGGCCCAACCTGATGAAGAGCTGGCCCTTTACCTGCACGAAGCCCTGGTTGCACAGGGCCACCAAAGCTGTATCGACCCGCTGCTGCGGGCTGGCGAAGCATCGCTGGTTCAAGTGGACCGCGAGATCAAAGGGAGTGACTTCTTCATCGTGCTGCTATCGGCTACAGCCGCCGACAGTGAAATGGTCACCAGCGAGATTAGCCAGGCTTATCAGTACCACCGGCAGCAAGGCAAACCAGACTTGCTGCCCGTGCGGGTAGCCTATGATGGGCCGTGGCCTTATGCCCTGCGCAATTTTTGGCAGCCCCTGCACTACCTGGAGTGGCGCAGCCGGGCCGATAATGAGGGTCTGGTAGCCGAAATCCTGCGGGCGATTGCCGGCAAGCTGCCCCAACCGGTCGTCGCTGCGTCTGGTGGTAGCGGTTATGTAACCGATGTCATCTCTGAAGATGGCCAGCTCATTCCGCGCAATCAAATCGCCTTGCCACCGCTGCCGGCCTTTGATCCTCACTTTCTCAAAGAACTGGCCGTCCCGGGCGGCGCGGTGAAATTGCGCGATCGACTCTACATCGAGCGAGCCGTAGATGAGCAGTTGAGAGAGCAACTGCTCAAATGGGGCACAACCACTACCATCCGCGCCCCGCGTCAAACCGGAAAGACGTCGCTGCTGGTGCGCGGCCTGCACGCGGCCCGCAGCCAGGGCCATCACATCGTTTTTATCGACTGCCAGAGCTTTGGCCGGGAAGCGTTGGCGTCGCTCGACCAGTTCCTGCAAGAGTTAGCCCAATCGATCTGCGATGAGCTAAACCTGCCCGAGACCGCCGTTGATGAGGCCTGGGAGGGTTCGCGCAGCCCCACCAAAAAGCTCACCCGCTTTATGGAGAAGGAGGTGTTGGAGGCTTTTGATCGCCCCATTGTCCTGGCGATGGATGAAGCCGACGGCCTGTTGCGGACTAACTTTTACCAGGATTTCTTCGGCCTCCTGCGCTCCTGGCACAACCGGCGGGCTTCCCGCGAGTTGTGGGAAAAGCTAAATCTGGCGCTGGTCATTTCCACCGAACCTTATCTGCTTATCGATGATATTCACCAGTCGCCTTTCAATGTGGGCCTTTACCTGGGGTTGCAGGATTTTGACGAAGCCCAGGTACGTGATCTCAACTACCGCCATGGTTCACCGGTAGCCGAGGAAAACCTGACCGAACTACTGGCCCTGCTGAACGGCCATCCTTTTCTGACCCGCCTGGCTATGTACAAGATGGTCGCCGAGGGGCTGAGTTGGGCCGAATTGCGCCGGACCGCGCCCACCGATTACGGTCCCTTTGGCGATCACCTCCGCCACCAATATTGGATCATCCATGATAAACCGGAACTCAAAAATGGCCTGCGGGACATTATTCTGACCAAATGTTGTCCCGACGAGAGTTCACTTTTCCGGCTGCTCCAGGCGGGCCTGATCAAAGGCAGCGGCGACGCCTATAGTTGCCGTTGTGACCTTTACCGGCTATATTTTGAAGACAAACTTTTGTGAAGAAACGGTCCAACCCAATGGCACCTTTACAACCGGATGATGACCATCAGGAACTAACCGGCGCCTTTCGGCGACCCCGCAGCGGGTCAGACTTTTTTGTGGCGGGCGGCACCCTGCCGCCGAATGTGCGCTCTTATGTAAAACGGCCGGCCGACGATGAGCTATTCGACCTGGCCCGGCGTGGTCAATTTTGCTATGTGTTGACTACCCGGCAAATGGGCAAGTCGAGCCTGATGATCCGCACCGCCCGCCGCTTGCAAGCGGAAGGGGTCCAAACCGCCATCATCGACCTGACCGAGATGGGCACCAGCGAGCCGGACACCTGGTATCTGGATCTCATTACCGAGCTGGCCGATGAACTTGACCTGTCGGCAGAGCCGGAAAGGTGGTGGCAAGAGCGCTCATCGTTGGGCTATGTGCGCCGTTTTACCAATTTTTTGCGCGACGTGGTGCTCAGTGAAATCGAAGGGCGGATCGTTATCTTTATCGACGAGATCGACACCACCCTCCGCTTCCCCTTTTCCGATGATTTCTTTGCCGCCATCCGGGCTACTTACAACGCCCGCGCCAGCGATCCGGCCTTTGCCCGGCTCAGCTTCATCCTGATTGGCGTGGCTTCACCCTCCGACCTGATCAAAGACCACTCCCGCACGCCGTTCAACATCGGCCAGGGCATCAAACTGGTCGACTTTACAGTGGATAATGCCGGGATTTTGCGCGACCGGCTTGAAACCCTCTATCCTGGTCAGGGTGAAGCCATCTTCAACCGGGTCCATTATTGGACCAGCGGCCATCCCTACCTCACTCAGAAGGTGTGCCAGGCCATTGCCCAGTCCGAGCAGGCCAACTGGCCAGACCGGCAGATCGATCAGTTGGTAGAACGGCTTTTCCTCACCGATGAAGCCCGCAAAGAGACTAACCTGCAATTTGTGCAAGACAGTCTTGACGAACACCCCCATAAACGCAATCTACTGAACCTGTACCAACAAATTTACCAGGGTGACGAGATTGTTGAAGACGAACGCTCAACGCTGCAGAATCAGCTCAAGTTAATCGGTCTGGTGCGGGTTGAGGACGGTAAATTAAAAGTCCGCAGCGAAATTTACCGGCGCGTCTTCAACCTGGATTGGCTCAACGCCAATATGCCCCTCGACGTCGACGCCGCTGATTTTTTTGTGGTGGGCGGCACGGTTCGGTCAGATTCGCCCTCATACGTCAAGCGTCCCGCCGACGATGAACTGTTCAACCTGGCCCTGCACAGCCAATTCTGTTATGTTCTAACCCCCCGGCAAATGGGTAAATCCAGTTTGATGGTCCGCACGGCGCGCCATCTGGAGCAACAGGGCGTTCGCACCGCCATCATTGACCTGACCAGAATCGGCCACGTCACCGTCGATCAATGGTATTTGAACTTGCTCACCGAGTTACAGCAGGGTTTGGGCCTGACCGTTGAGCCGGAAAGCTGGTGGCAGGCCCACACTTCGCTTGGCCCGGTCAAATGTTTCACCAACTTTCTGCGCGAGGTTGTGCTTACCGAAATCAAAGAACAAGTCGTCATCTTTATCGATGAGATTGACACCACCCTCAGCCTGCCTTTTTCCGACGACTTCTTTGCGGCCATCCGGGCGGTGTATAACGCCCGGGCCAACGACCCCACCTTTGAACGACTTACCTTTGTGCTATTTGGGGTAGCCACTCCTTCCGATCTGATCAAAGATCGCAGTCGCGCCCCCTTCAACATCGGCCAGGGCATCGACCTGGATGACTTTAGCCGGGAGAATACCCGGGCCCTGGAAAAAGGGTTAAAAGATGTCTATCCGGACCAGGGCGAAGCTATCTTTTCACGAATTTACCACTGGACCAACGGCCATCCTTATTTAACTCAGAAATTGTGCCTGGCTGCGGCCGAACTGGGCCACGGCGCCGTAGCCGAGGCCGATGTGGATGAATTGGTCGATAAGCTCTTCCTGTCTGACGAAGCGCGCAAAGAGTCGAATCTCCAATTCATTCAGGATAGTATCCAAACCAGCCCGCAACAACGCCAGTTGGTCACTTTGTATCGCCAGGTTTATACCGGCAGTGGCGTAACCGAGGATGAGCGGTCGGTTGTTCAGAACCAGCTCAAACTGTTTGGCCTGGTTCGGGTTGAAAACGGTCAACTCAAGGTGCGCAACGAGATTTACCGTCACGTTTTTGACCAGGGGTGGATCGAGGCCAATACCCCGGTCGACTGGACCCGGCGCATTGCAATTTTGGCCACGGTTCTGGTGGGATTGCTGATTGTGCTGGTTGGGGTATCGCTTTACTGGCAAAGCCAGCAGGATAAGGCCCAGAACTTGATCGACCGCTTTAGAACCAACCCTGATGCAAATATCCGCATTGCCAGCTTAGCCGGCCTGTTTGATCTGCCTGGCTTTGGCGAACAGGCCCAACAACTCTTCTACCGTGAGCTGACCCCGGAACAACGCCTGGCCCTGCTCAGCTCGGCCGACCCGCAAACGGTTGGGCCGGAGTTGATTACGGCCATTCAGGGCTTATATACCAGTCTGGAAAATAACCAGGCCGACAACGCGATGCTCCAGGCAATGCTCCCCCCTTTGAAGAAAGTCGATGATCCGCGCTCGGTAAATCTGCAGGTCGGTATCGAGCAGTGGCTGGAAGGGCGCAGATTCTACGCCCAAGAACAGTATCGCCAGGCGGTGTCCGCTTACAACGTTGTGATTCGACTGAACGATCGTAACCCGGGCATCTATTTTGACCGGGGCGTAGCTTACGTGGCCCTGGGCGAATTTGATCAGGCGCTGGCCGATTTTGAAACGGTCCTGCGCCTGGACCAAAGCCGCCGCGCCCGGATTGAACAGGTCGTCGTTAACAACCCCTCCCTGTACGACACGGTCATAGCCGAAGGTACAGCCAATCCGGCCATTGCCGCAGTCATTGCCACACCGACCAATACACCTACCCCCACTTTAACGCCAACCCCCACGCCGACCGCCACTATGACCCCGACTTCGACGCCGACGCCGACCCCAACCGCGACCGCCACTTCCACCCCAACGTCGCGGCCTACCGCCACCGCTACAGCGGGCGAAACCTCAATTGTGACGGAACCGGCTGAATCACTCCCCACATCTACACCTACCGCCACCCGCACCCCCCCCCCCCCCCCCCCCCCC
>CAYZHI010000206.1:0-6589 GCA_964477335.1 uncultured Caldilineaceae bacterium
GTAGAACACCCGAGCACCCCAAATATCTTTGATCGATCCCACAGCTATGCCGTTATGCTTTAATATCTGCCAAGTTTTGTCAGCGCTCTCGACCCTGAAGGTCAACGTTAGACCGGCGCCCTGGCTGCTGCTAATTGTGGTTTGCCTGGCGTTGGCAACACTCAAATAAGCTGACTCGCTAAGTTGAAATTCCACGAACCAATCGGAGACGAAAGTAATGGGCAAGTTAAGCCTGTTTTGATAAAAGTCAACCATCTCTGGCCATTTGTTACAATACAAAATGGTGTTAGCACTATTAATCGATAACCGTTCCGGCATAGGCTCCTCCGCAAAATTATGAAATTACTTGCAATTGAAACCAGGAATGTTATAATCGAGCTATAGTAATCTTACCACATGCCCCGTAACCCCCAGGAGAACGAGTGTAGATGAAAAGCAAAACCGTGGAAGAAATTCTGAGACGATACAAAAGAGGAGATAAAGAATTTAAACAGGTGTCTGTTGAGGGAGGCGATTTTTCAAAAACCAGGCTGGTTGGCATTATTTTTGAAGGGGCCAATCTGGCCAATTGCAGCTTTGAAAAGTCTATTTTGCAGCGGGCCAACCTGAGCGCGGCTAATCTACGGGGGGCTAACTTAAGAGGCGCCAATCTGGCCAAGGCGAATTTGAAAGGAGCTGATCTTAGAGGCGCTCTTCTGCGGGCTGCAAATCTCAACGGCGCCGATTTGCGTTGGGCCAATCTGGAAGGGGTTGACCTGAGCGGTTCAATTATTGCCGGCGCTAATTTCGATGGCACTAATCTCAAGAATGCCTCCCTGAAAAATGCTGACCCCGGCAAATTATGGTGGAAAGCCAACCTGGCTGAGGCCAAACTAGACAAAACCACGCTGCCTGATGGGACGGTATTCGGTCAAGTCGTGACCACCCCCAAAGAATGAAAGGTGTCCGGTTAGATATGGAACTACCTTATCTGACGGCAGATCAACCCGGCATCGGTGGACAACTGAAAAGCGAGCCGGAAGATTTTCTGGTTGAAGAAATCCCATTATATCAGCCAAGTGGAGAGGGCCAGCACCTTTATGTAGAAATCGAAAAGCGTGGCCTGTCTACCTTTGCCGCGATCAAAAAAATTGCCCAGGCGCTGCATGTGCCGTCGGTGGCCATTGGCTATGCCGGCTTGAAGGATGCGCAGGCGATAACCCGCCAGACTCTCTCTATCAACAACGTTTCTGAAGCAGCGGTTGCCGCCCTAGATTTGCCAAATATTAAAATAGTGCGGATCAATCGCCACCGTAACAAGCTAAAGGTCGGTCACCTGGCCGGCAATCGTTTTGTCATCAAAGTGCGCCAGGTCGAAAAGGAGGCTTTACCCATCGCTGAGGCCGTGTTGGCCAGACTTCACCAACAAGGCGTGCCGAACTATTTTGGCCAACAACGTTTTGGAACTCGCCATAACACGCACCGCTTAGGTGAATGTTTGGTGCGCCGAGATGCGCCCGAATTTGTGGCGGAATTTCTTGGGCGCCCTCAACCCCACGAGACGGCTCACATTCAGGCCGCCCGCCAATTAGTGGACGAAGGTCGTTGGGCCGAAGCCCTGGCCCAATGGCCCGGCAAATTGGCAGATGAACAACAAGTTCTTAGAAGTATTATCAAGGCGAATGGCCAACTGGAGATAGCTTTCGCCGCGCTCAATAAGAAATTGAAAAGCCTGTTTGTGTCAGCATTTCAGTCGCAGCTATTTAATCAGCTATTGGCCCAACGAATCGCCGCATTGGATCGGCTTGAGCTGGGTGATGTGGCCTACATTCACGGCAAAGGGGCCTGTTTTATTGTGCGCGATGTTGTTGCTGAACAGCCGCGAATGGACAGATTGGAGATCAGTCCTTCGGGACCACTTTACGGCCCCAGTATGCTGCTGGCTGAAGCCGAGCCTGGTCGTCGTGAAAGCGCTTTGCTGGCTGAACAGGGCTTAACCTTAAACGATTTTGACGTATCCGGCATAAGAATCCGGGGAGCGCGGCGGCCCTACCGATTTAAACTCAAAGATCCCACAGCCTGGTGGGACGATGGCCTGATGGTCTCTTTCCAATTAGAACCCGGCGCTTATGCCACCACGGTGATGGCCGAAATTATGAAGAAGCCTTAGCCAGAAATCCAGAACAAAAAAGCCACACTATCGCGACGTGTGGCTTTTGGATTAAAAATGAGTTCACTCAGCCCTCAAGTCGGGCTACCTCCCCCATTGAGTGAGGCCAGGGCATCATCAACGGTGGGATGGAGGTCGGCATATTGGGTCAGGCCGACCATCCGAAAGATCTTCTGAAAATGGGCACTCAAGCCGGTCATAAGGAGCTTTTGATTCCGCTTGCGGGCCTCGGTAACAACCCCAATTAAAATGGCAATACCGGCGCTATTGATATAATCATTTTCACGAAAATTAAAAATAATATTGACCGCGCCATTCGATGAGGCGCTCTGGTAGGCTTGATTGATGGCATCTTCGGCAAAAGTGGTTACATCTCCGACCAGATCGATGACGGCCACATCCTCTTCCCAGCGAACTGACACCTGGATTTCGTCACTCATTAGCTTAGCCTCCCTATCATACCTGATGTCTAATCAGGAGCTATTTTTTTCGTCGCCGACCCGGTAGATGACCATGCGAAACTGATTGCCTTCATCCTCACCCGCAGGTTCAACAAAACCGGCTTCGTCTACCAACTCTTGAATGATATAGAGACCCATTCCCCCCAAGCGCTGCTCACCGGCCACCATGCCCTGAATATCGGGAATATTGAGGAGATCTGACGGCGGGGCGCCGGCAGCGCCGGGGTCTTTGATGAGAATATCAAGCTTTTCCTCGTCTGCAGTTAGAATAACCACCACTTTCATCCGGGCATCGGAGCCGCTGCCGTAACGAATGGCATTGGTACAGGCTTCGCTGATGGCAGTTTTAATATCCTCAATTTTGTCTTCCGAGAAGTTCAACCGGCGAGCCACGGTGGCAACAGCTTCTCTGGCTATCTTTTCGTAACCAAGTTCGCTTGGAATTTTGAGTTCAACCACCCGGCTACTCTGCGGGACCATGGGCCTCTCCCTCAGCAACTAAAGCTACTAAATTATACCATAATTTCCGATTATGAAAAGTAGGTAAGAGGCCAGCTTTAAGCTATTCCCTGATTCATACTTCTTCCTGTCGAATTACGCGGCCTAACCACACCCTATGGGGCTAATAAGGTATCCGGAGGCGCCATCTCAGCCGTCCAAAAATCTTGGATAGCGGCCTCAATTCGAGCCTCATCCAACCATTCATTCAGGGCCAACCGCTGCGCCCGTTGGTAATCCACAGCCGATAATTCTCGCACCTCTCGTTCTAATACTTCAATGATGTGCCAACCAAATTGACTTTGAATCGGTTCACTAACCTCGCCAAGGGGCAGGCTGAAAACCGCTTCATCCACCGGCTCTACAAAAGCGCCCTGCGGCACAAAACCCAAATCACCACCCTCTGCGGCGCTGCCCGGATCAATGGACAATTCTGCCGCCAAATCGGCAAAATCTTCACCGGCCTTCAGTCGTTCAACCACCGCCTGGGCTTCTTCCTCCGTCTCAACCAAAATATGTCGAGCGTGGGCCTGTTCAGCCGCAGTCGGGACCTCTTTGGCCAGAACCTCCCGCAACTTGTCACGCAGGACCACAGTTCGAATGATCTGGCGATACTTTGCTTCACTCAAGCCGGTATTCTCGCTAATGACATTCAACCAGTTGGTATATTCTGTACCTAAGGTCTCTGGACTGATGATATTTAAGGTAGGGGTGGGCGCCGGGGTAGGAGTGTTGGCCAGGGTAGGCGTCGGAGTTATTTGCTCAGTAGCCGTAATGGTGGGTGAGGGAGTGAAGGTTGGCGTCGGCGTCCATTGGGCGGCCGTGGCCGAAGCCTCGACTCGGGCGGTGCTGGTGGCTGAGGCAGACTGAGCCGTCAAGCCGCCCAGACGTCCGGCCACGAATCGATTGATATATTCAGTGATCTCATCTTCCGATACGGTCAGGCCGCGCGGTGCGGCTTCAGCCTCAATCAACTTGTCGTCAATCATCGTATTGACCGTTTGTCGATCAACAATGCTGCGCTGTTGCAGTAGTTGGTTAGCCAGTTGCTGGTATTGGCCGGCCAAAAATTCGACCAGTTGCTGGTCTTCTGTCTGGGCCAGGGCCGCCTGTTGCTGGATCTGAACCTGTTGGAGCTGATCGTCCAACAAAAACCGTTCATATTTTGCTCGATCCTGATAGTCGCCAGTTGTAATATCTGTCCCGTTGACCGTGGCCACAGGAATATTGGGCTCCACCACATAGGTTTGATAAAGGCCAAAAGCCAGTACAATCAAGATCAGAGCGGCAACGGTACCCAATCCGATGTAAATCAAACGTAATTGCTCTTGTTCGCGTCGGGAGCGGGCCACTTGTTTGCGCGTGGGGGCAGTGGGTTGCGCGTTTCGCTTGGACATGAATTGCCTCGTTACACCATCATTAGGGTTGAAAAGAAATAAGCGGGCAGCCCCGCTGGGGCCACCCGCATCAAGATATGCAGGGAACCTGCACTAGCCTTTACTCATAATCCGTACGTGTTCTAGCGTAAACGGTAGTAAAGCCATATGTCTGGCTCGCTTGATGGCTACCGCCAAACGACGTTGGTGCCTGGCACAGGTACCAGTTTTTCTTCGAGAGCGGATAAAGCCACCTTCGTTAACAAAGCGATTAAGTGTCTGCATGTCTTTCCAGTCGATAACTTTTGATTTTTCCACGCAAAAAGCACAGACTTTCCGCCGGGGTTGATATACTCGTCTGCCAGGTCGACCGCGCCCCCCGGTCGACTCGCCTGTGTGTGTCTCGTCTGCCATAATTCTCTCCTAAAACACCAATACTACTAAATTTATTGCCTGTCAATAAGCTTTTGCTTCGGCCTGATCCGGCTTAGAAATCATAAAGCCGTTCAGTCTCAAAATCAGGCTCACCCTGATTGTCAGAAGATATACCCTTTTCACTTCTGGGGCCAAGAATGATCATCTCGTTAGCAACCACTTCGGTCCGAAAATGGCGCTGACCGTGCTCATCTTCCCAACTGCGAGTTTGGAGGCGTCCCTCAATATAGACTTGCTGGCTCTTGGACAGCTTCTGGCTGCAGATTTCCGCCAGATTGCCCCAGGCCACCACGTTAAACCATTCGGTTTCTTCACGGCGTTCTCCATCAGGGGCAATCCACGACCGGCTAGAGGCCAGACTAAAGGAAGTTACCGGTTTGCCGGAAGGAGTGTACCGCAGCTCAGGGTCTCGCCCCATATTCCCAATCACCATAACTTTATTCAATCCTCTTGCCATTTTCGCTTTCCTCACTGCTAAGCCTATTTAGTTTCGCTTGATGACTACGCCTCAACTTTTACCAGCAAATAGCGTATAATCTCCTCTGACAACTTAAGGTTGCGTTCCAATTCGACCATCGCCGCGGGGGGCAGTTTGATCTGACAGAGGACATAAGTACCCTCACGATACTTGTCGATGGGGTAGGCCAACGTCCGCCGTCCCCAAACATCAACAGACGTCACCTCGCCGTTGCCAGTTTTCACCAATTGTGAAACCTGCTCAACGACACCAGTGACGCCCTCTTCAGCAACCGTTGGCCGGATTATGAACGCCAACTCATAGTTTCGCATTGCCAGTACCTCCTTTCTCTGGATATATTAGCCCTTGGTCCAGGCCAAGAGCAGAAAGAATGGAGCCGGAAGGCTCCATCTGGCGACAAGATACTATATCACAACAGCCGGTTTTGGGCAAAACTATCGTGTACCACCGCACAAAAGCTGAACTTGTTCAACAAATTGTAACGAAACTGTAATCCCCAAACTACCAAGTTTATGGTAAGCTAGTGGTAACAGTTAGCCCTTTAAGATATCAAAACAGTAGTCAGGAGCCAAGCTATGCCAACCGTCCTGTATGCAGAAGACGATCCGGACCATCAAGCAATGGTCCGTCTAGCCTTGAAAAATAGTGACATCACGCTGATTGAGGCAGTTGATGGGCTAGAGGCATTGCAGAAAATCCAGGAACAATCTCCAGATTTGATTTTGTTGGATTTATTTATGCCCAGACTAGATGGTTTCGCTGTGATGGACGCCGTCAAAAGGAATCCCCGTACTCGGCACATCCCGATTGTGGTGCTATCAGCCTGGCCGACCGGCGATAACCGTAAGCGCACCCGGCAAGCCGGCGCAGTGGATTTTATTGCCAAGCCCTATGAGCCAATTGAGCTGGTCAAACGGATCCGAGAGATTATTACTACCCAGGCCAGTCTGGTTCCCGCCAAACCGAAACAAGACAGACGTCCCTTCTAGGACTACCCAGTTCAATTTCCGGCTTATCTTTTTAGCCCTGGCAAGACCGGGGCTTTTTTGTTGACTTAGGATCGTGAATTAAATAACTTCCCTATTTGGGACAGCGGTGTAGTTCCATTGAGGTAAGAACTCATCAAAGACGATTTTCATTGTACGGAACTTTGCTGAGTGCTTTCTGTCAGCATATTCCGCCCCACAGTTAC
>CAYZHI010000207.1:0-6481 GCA_964477335.1 uncultured Caldilineaceae bacterium
CCCTATCCTTCATTGCAACCTGTTTACGTACCCAGCGCACTCCGATCAAGTTCCCAGGGGTAAATGATCCAATCCTGAGTTTCTGCTCCATAAAAATTGGGAGATTTGTCGGGAAATTGAGAGCGGTGAGTTTTGTAGTGGAGAACTGCCGAAAAAGCCGTCCCCCCCGCCTGCTCCACCCGTTCCGTCACCGTGACCATCTCCTTGCCCCGATCCCAGATATCATCAACAATCAAAACCTGCTTGCCGCGCAAAAAACTGTCTTCAGGAAATTGCATAAAAACCGGCCAGTCAAAATTGTGTTCCGAGTCCTGGTAAAAATCTACCGAGGCCACCAGGACCTGCGGGATAGCCAACCGTTCAGAAATAATCGCGCTGGGTACAATTCCTCCGCGGGTAATCGCCAGAACGAGATCGTAATCGTAAGTCTGGATGCGGGGAATCATTTTGGTGATCAATTTATTAACATCATACCAGGAAAGATAAATTTTATTAACATTTTCCATGGTCTTACCACCCGGTTTAAGTTGACCTGACTTACCTATTTTCAACCGCAACCCGATTGTATCACAAAGCGAACAGGGTGGCTAATTACCAAAATTTCGATATTTTGACCATCTCACTCAACGGTGACCAATGGCCTGATTTTGGCCAGAGTTGCCGGGCCAATCCCGCTGACCTCAGTTAGCTCATCGATACTCTTGAAATTGCCGTTATTTTGGCGATAATCAATAATCCGTCCGGCGATGGCTGGACCAATACCTGGCAGTGAGTCTAATTCTTCTAGTGAGGCGTGGTTAAGGTTGATCAGCCCGCCTGAAACCGGAGCAGCGTTAACGCCAGAGCCAGGGCTGCTCCTCTGGCTGACCGGAGCGCTTTGCACCGGCGGCGGAGCATCCTGTTCGCCCAGCCGGGGTACATGAATTTGCTGCTGATCCTGCAACTCCAGGGCCTGATTGATCCGTTCCCGATCCGCCTCGGCCGTAAATCCGCCTGCAGCCGCAATAGCATCTTTGATGATGCTGCCCGCCGGTAAAAAATAGACGTCGGATTTGACCACTGCGCCGGTCACATAGACTCGAACCGGGGCCGGGGTGGCTGTGGGCGCCACGGTGGGCGTTGGTGTAGGTGAAGGTGCTGCGGCCACAATTTCAACCGAGCTTTGGGCTGGTCGCCACCAGTAAAAAAGGCCGGCTCCAACCAGAGTCATTAACAATAATAGTCCAAAGATAAGATGACGATTGCGGTCTAACCAGGTTCCGTTCATAGGTGAATCTCCTTTTTGAGTCTCATCAAGTCGTAATCGAATGTTGGGTATGGAAAAACTTTAAGGATTATAGCACAATTATGGCTGCCAATTCTCCCTAAAAATTGGGGATTGTAAGCAAAAATACACCTTAAAAAATAAACTTGAATAGATTTTTAGGTGACCGGCGCTGACAACTAATTTTGGCTTGAAAATAGTGGCACAAGTACCGGTCACCTTATCTGTCTCGAATAGACAAAGCTTATCCCGAACAAACTGGCGCTTTGGGATTGTCCGGCTTTATGGTATGATAAGGTTACAGATTAACCCTACTCACCTGTTCTCAGGGAGATACCTTATGAAAGCTGTGGTGATGGCGGGTGGTGTCGGCTCAAGACTTCGCCCCTTGACCATCGAACGCCCCAAACCAATGGTGCCCATCGTCAACAAACCGGTTATGGGCCATATTCTTGACTTGCTCAAGCAGTACAACATCACCGAAGTGATTATTACGGTGCAGTATCTGGCGAATTTGATTCAGGATTTTTTCGGCGACGGCTCCAGCCTGGGGATGAATATCCACTACAGTGTTGAAGAAACTCCCCTGGGCACGGCAGGCAGTGTAAAGAGCGCCCAGAAATTACTGGACGGCACTTTTTTGGTCATTAGTGGGGATGCCCTGACCAATCTTAACCTGGCCAAGCTGATTGAGTATCACCAAAATAGAAAAACCCTGGCGACGCTGGCGCTTTATACGCTGGCCAACCCCGTGGAATATGGCGTTATTAACATCAACAACCAGGGCAAAATCATCCGTTTTCAGGAAAAACCGAGTCGCGGCTCAATCATGTCGGATTACGTAAACACGGGCATCTATGTGCTAGAACCTGAAATACTCGATTTTGTCGATCCGAATATCCCCTTTGATTTTGCCAAAGATCTATTTCCGATGGTGCACGAGCGCGGCGAGCCATTGTATGGGTATGTCGCCGGGGGTTACTGGTGTGACGTTGGTAACATTTCAGAATATATGCGGGCTACGGCCGATGCGCTGTCGGGCAAAATTGAGGGGTTGAATTTAGGCCGTTATATGGGTAACGGTATTTGGGCCGGCGACGATGTCCAGATTGCGCCGGATGCCCGGCTCGAGGGGCCTATTTATTTGGGCAACTCGGTCCAGATCAAAAGCGGCGCCGTCATTCGCGGTCCCACCGTAATCCGTGATTACGCCGTAATCGATAACGAAGCCCAAATCGATCGGTCGATTCTGTGGCGCAACTGTTATATTGGCGAGCGCGTCCAGATCAGTGGGGCGGTCATCACCCGGCAATGCAGCGTAAAAACGAACGCCACGGTGTTTGAAGGCGCGGTCATTGGCGATGGGACGATCATTGGTGAAGGGGCGATCATTCACCCTAACGTCAAGATTTGGCCGGGTAAAGAGGTTGAAGCCAGCGCGACCGTCAATAGCAGTATCATTTGGGGTTCCCAGGGCCGGCGGGTGCTCTTTGGCCGGTTCGGGGTCACCGGGGTTGTCAACATTGACCTGACGCCTGAATTTAGCGCCAAATTGGGCGCTGCTTTTGGGGCCACATTGCCCAAAGGGGCCATCGTCACCATCAATCGTGATATGCATCGCAGCCCCCGCATGATCAAGCGGGCGATAATTTCCGGCCTGCCATCGGCCGGAGTGAATGTTTGGGATCTGGGCAGCCAACCCATGCCCATCGTCCGTTATTTTACCAGATTCAGCGAGGTGCAAGGTGGCGTCCATGTCCGCCTCTCGCCCTTTGATAAGCGAGTGGTTGATATCTGTTTTATGGACAGCCAGGGGCTCAATTTGAACAAGAATCAAGAACGCACCATCGAGCATATCTTTTTTAGAGAAGATTTTCGCCGGGTCTATCTGGATGACATCGGCACCATTGAATACGCCGGGCGAGCCAGGGAACAGTACATTGAAGATTTTCTAAAACATATTAATAGCAAAGCTATTCAGGTAGCCGCGTTTGAATTGGTGGTTGCCTTTGCCGATGAACCCGTGGCCGAAGTTTTGCCCATCATTTTGGATAAACTTGGCTGCAATTTGGTTGGCTTGAATGCTTACATTGATAACGCTCCGGTTAGTTCTCCCCAGGCCCAATTCCAGGCCGCCTTGAAGCAGTTGCAAATAATTGCCAGCGCCTTGGGGGTGCAATTAGGGGCCAGGTTGAGCGCCGGTGGCGAGAAACTGTTTTTAGTTGATGACCGCGGTTATCTTTTACAAAATATCACCGCTTGCGCGGCATTGGCCGATATGGCCTTGCGCGATGCTCCTGGCAGTGAAATAGCTATCCCCCTCAATATGCCAAATTTATTCGAAGAGATCGCCAAACGACACCAGGGTAAAATCATTAGGACCGAAATTGACCTTGATACTTTAATCAAAGCAACTTGTCCCAAAAATGTAATCATGGCCGGCGACGGCCAGGGTAACTTCATTTTTCCCGATTTTCATTGCGCCGTTGATGGGATGATGGCCCTGGCCAAAACCCTGGAATTTTTGGCCACCCAGCACGTTAGCCTGGGTGAGATTGTGGCTAATTTGCCGCCCTATCACCTGGCTGAAAGAAAAGTCTCGTGTGTTTGGGAAGCCAAAGCCAGAGTGATGCGCCTGATTCACCAAAAGTTCGAAAAATATGAATTTCACCTCATTAATGGGGTCAAGGTCCCGCTCAGCCCAACCAAATGGGTTCTTATTGTACCCGACCCTGACCAGCCCTATTTTCGCATCACCGCCGAAGCCGAAACCCAGGACGAAGCCGAAGGTCTGGTCGATGAATATGCCCAGATTGTGGAAAATATTTCGCCGCTGGAGTGAGCCGATTAGACTTGCCCCCAACAAAAAAAGAGCTGTCACCAAACAGCTCTTTTTTTCATCATTCTTTGGTCGGTCGCGTTACTTGATCTCGACCACTGCGCCTTCGGCTTCAAGCTTGGATTTGGCATCCGCCGCCGCGTCTTTGGATACAGCTTCCAGAACCTTCTGCGGGGCGCTATCAACCAAATCTTTGGCCTCTTTCAAGCCCAGATCAGAGCGAAGGGTACGGACGGCCTTGATGACCTGAATCTTCTTGGCGCCAACTTCTTTCAAGATAACATCGAATTCGGTCTGTTCTTCAACCGCTTCAGCCGCTTCACCGGTGCCCGCCGCCGCCACTCCCGGCATAGCCATTACTGCCGCCGGCGCAGCCGCGCTAACGCCCCACTTTTCTTCCAATAGTTTGGTCAGCTCAGCCGCTTCCAGCACGGTCAACTGGCTGAGTTCGTCTACTAATTTTTGCAAATCTGCCATTTCATATTTCTCCTTTTGGAATCAGGTTTAGTTACGATCAAAAAATCTATCTGGATAAATTTAGGCTTCGGCGGGCGCATCGGCCCCTTTTTCTGCATACGCATTGAATACGTTGACCAACTGGCGAACGCTGCCGGCCAGAACCCCGGCCAACTGCGAGGCCGGTGCACTGATAAGCCCCAGCAACTGAGCCCGCAACACATCGATTGAGGGCAGGCTGGCCAGACTCTTGACGGCCGCCTCATCGATGACCCGGCCACTCATAAGTCCGCCTTTGATGATCAACAATTCATTCGCCTTGGCAAAATCGCTGATGGTCTTAGCCACACCGGGCGCATTCTGCCGACAAAAGCCTATGCCAATCGGGCCGGTCAGCATCTCGTCAGGCACCGACAAACCAACCTCGGCCAGGGCTCGCTCGGCTAGTGTATTCTTGACCACAGCAAAGGCGCCGTCGGCTTCACGAATCTTGTTCCGCAATTCCTGAAGTTGAGGTACAGTCAGGCCGCGATAACTGGTGATAATGATCGCGTCGCTACCATTCAGTTGCTCCACATATTGTTGGACCAACTCTTCCTTTTTTTGCCGTGATATAGCCAAATTTGTTGCCTCCTTTCTACTTGATTTACACCAATAAAAAACGTCTTTGTCCTAACCGAGACAAAGACGTCAAGATTACCCATAACAGCGGGGGTAGGCTCATTGAGCGTACCCCGCGCCGCCGGCTCTCTGGTCCTCACCTCGGCAGGCTTGTTAAAATTAAGCGCACATAACCTTCTTAAAGGCAGGGCGCACCTGCTGTCTCTGGTAAGAGATAATTTTTCAGGTATAAGTTAATCCAATTTTAATTGCATAGCCTGGGCCGGGTCCACTTTAACCCCGGGTCCCATCGTAGCGGCTAAAGCAATCTTCTTGATGTAAGACCCTTTGGCCGCGGTTGGTTTGGCTTGGTTGATGGCTTCCATCAAAGCCGAAAAATTCTCCAAAAGCTGCTCTTGCGAAAAGCTGGCTTTTCCGATAGGCACATGTACGTTAGCGGTTCGGTCCAGTCTGAACTCAACCCGGCCGGCTTTGAGTTCCTTGACCACTCGTTCCAGATCTGCTCCGGGCACCACTGTACCGGCTTTGGGACTCGGCATCAAGCCACGTGGTCCCAGCAATTTACCCAACCGGCCAACTTTAGACATCATCGGCGGGGTTGCCACCGCCACATCAAAATCAAACCAGCCGCCCTGAATTTTCTCAACCATATCGTCGCTGCCGGCGTAATCTGCGCCGGCTTCCAGAGCGTTTCGTTGATCTTCCCCTTCGGCAAAAACCATCACCCGAACCTGCCGGCCCGTGCCATGAGGCAACTGCACGGTGCTGCGGATTTGTTGGTCAGCCTTGCGGGGGTCCAAGCCCATCCGTAGATGGGCTTCAATAGTCGCATCAAACTTGGCATAAGAGGTCTTCTTGACCAGGTCGACCGCTTCTGCAGGTGAATAATTTACTGCCGGATCAACTAATTTAGCTGCTTCTTGATACTTTTTGCCTCGCTTAGGCATTTTTTCCTCCTAAGGGTGGTTATAACGGGCTTTTAAAAGTTTAAACAAACCCTCCCACATTTTAGAGTAAGGCTAACTGGCTGCCTACTCTCCAGGTAGGGCCTGGTGATTATTCTACAATAGAAATGCCCATACTGCGGGCCGAACCTTCAATCTGCTTCATCGCGCCTTCAATATCGACCGCATTGAGATCTTTCATCTTGGTCTCGGCAATTTCACGAATCTGAGATCGGCTAATCTTGCCAACCTTGTTGCGATTTGGCTCGCCAGAACCGCGCTCCAACCCGGCCGCCTTTTTCAGGAGATCGCTGGCAGGCGGGGTTTTGGTAATGAATGAAAAGGTCTGGTCGGTAT
>CAYZHI010000208.1:0-6471 GCA_964477335.1 uncultured Caldilineaceae bacterium
TCCAGCCGGTGCTGGTGGATGAGCCGACGGTTGAGGATACCATCAGCATTTTGCGGGGCCTCAAGGAACGGTATGAGATTCATCACGGCGTTCGCATTCAGGACAGCGCTGTGATTGCCGCGGCCACCCTCAGCCACCGTTACATCTCCGACCGCTTCCTGCCGGACAAGGCCATTGACCTGGTGGATGAGGCCGCGGCCCGGCTGCGCACCGAGATCGACAGCAAGCCGACCCAACTGGACGCGGTCGACCGGCAGGTGATGCAGTTGGAAATCGAGCGCGAAGCCCTGAAGAAGGAAAAGGACAAGGCCAGCCGGGAACGGTTGCAAAAGTTGGAAGTCGAGTTGAGCGACTTGAAAGAGAAAAGCCGCGCCCTCAACGCGCAGTGGGAGAATGAAAAGCGGCTGATCGGCGAGCTGCGGGAGACCAAAGAGCAGATCGAGCGGACCCGCATCGAAATCGAGCGGGCCGAGCGCCAGGTGGATTTGGAGACGGCGTCCCGGCTCAAATATGGTACGTTACGCGAGCTGGAAGCCAGGCTGGCCCAGCAGGAAGCCCGGCTCAAAGAGTTCCAGACGCAAGGGGCGCTGCTGCAAGAAGAGGTCGACGCCGAGCAGATTGCCCTGATTGTGGCCCGCTGGACCGGCATCCCGGTCAGCAAGCTGCTGGAAGGCGAAATCGAGAAACTGGTTAAGATGGAAGAGCGCATCCACGAACGGGTGGTGGGCCAGGATGAAGCCATCAGCGCGGTGGCCAATGCGGTGCGCCGCAGCCGGGCCGGGTTGCAAGACCCGGATCGGCCGATCGGCAGCTTCATCTTTTTGGGACCTACCGGAGTCGGTAAGACGGAGTTGGCCCGCGCTCTGGCCGAGTTCCTGTTCGATAGCGAAGCGAATATGGTCCGCATCGATATGAGCGAGTACCAGGAACGCCACACCGTTAGCCGGCTGATCGGCGCGCCGCCGGGCTACGTGGGCTACGACGAGGGCGGCCAGTTGACCGAAGCGGTCCGGCGGCGGCCCTATAGCGTAGTGCTGTTCGACGAGATCGAAAAAGCGCACCCGGAGGTGTTCAATACGTTGCTGCAACTGCTGGACGATGGCCGGCTGACCGACGGCCACGGCCGTACGGTCAACTTCAAAAATACGGTGGTCATTATGACCAGTAACATCGGCAGCCACTACATTATGGAGTTGGGGGCCGAGGCGGCTGAGGAAAAGGTGATGGCGGCGATGCGCCAGCATTTCCGGCCGGAATTTCTGAACCGGGTTGACGAGGTGATCACCTTCCACAATTTGAGCCGGAGCGACCTGGTCCAGATTGTGCAAATCCAGCTCCGCCGCTTGCAGCGATTGCTGGCCGAACGCAAGGTCAGGTTGGAGTTGACCGAGGCGGCCAGACAACATCTGGCCGAGGCCGGTTACGATCCCACCTTTGGCGCTCGCCCGCTCAAGCGAGTCATCCAGCGGGAGATTCAGGACCCGCTGGCTATGGCCCTGCTATCCGGCGAGTTCCAGGATGGCGATACCGTGCGGGTAGATTATCGCGAGGATTCGATTGTCTTCGAGAAAGTCCAGGAGCCGGTAGTAGAGTTGGCCGGGTAACCGGAATTTTGAAAAAAGGGCAGGTTGAAAGCCTGCCCTTTTTTTGTTCAATTGTTAGCAAAAATCTTATAGCGCGTTAACAAAATTCTAACACTGATTGTGTATAATTGGGCATTGTAAAAGCACAAAAATAGCTTCTACCTCAGTGCGAAGCGACTCTAGCCCGGTTTAAGCCCTCAAACCGTTTTAGAATATCAACGTTTCGCACTTTGTTATGGCTGGAAGCTATTCTCACCAACCAATATTTCAATACAGAATAAGGAGGTTCAAATATGTCATCGTTGAAATTGCGTCCTTTGGGGGATCGGGTTTGGGTAGAGCCGATTGAGCGGGAAGAGACGACCGCCTCCGGCATTGTGCTGCCTGAAACCGCCAAGGAAAAACCTATGGAAGGCAAAATCCTGGCCGTGGGGCCGGGCGCCCGTGATGAGAAAGGGGAGCGCCAACCGTTGGACGTAAAAGTCGGTGACCGGGTGTTGTTTGCCAAGTATGCCGGCACCGAGGTCAAGCTTGATGGGACCAAGTACCTCATCATGCGCGAAAGCGACTTGCTTGCAATCGTTGCCTAACTAACCAGCCCAATAATTAACTAACATACCAACTAACTAAACTATAATGAGGAGAGTTAATAATGGCAGCAAAGCAACTGATTTTTCAAGATGAAGCCCGGCGGCAACTGAAGACCGGGATCGATACCTTGGCCAAGGCTGTAGCGACCACCCTGGGACCCAAAGGCCGCAACGTGGCCTTGGATAAAAAGTGGGGCGCGCCGACCGTCACTCACGACGGGGTAACTGTAGCCAAAGAGATCGAACTGGAAGAGCCTTATGCCAATATGGGCGCGCAACTGCTCAAGGAAGCAGCTACCAAAACTAACGATATCGCCGGCGACGGCACGACCACGGCGACCGTTTTGGCCCACACCATGGTCAATGAAGGGTTGAAAAACGTGGCCGCCGGGGCCAATCCGATGTTGCTGAAACGCGGCATCGAGAAAGCCACCCTGGCGGTGACCCAGGCCATCAAAGATATGGCGATCTCCATCGATACCAAAGAAGAGATTGCCAGCGTCGCCTCAATTTCGGCCCAGAATCGCGAGATTGGGGAGCTAATTGCCGAAGTGATGGACAAGGTTGGCAAAGACGGCGTTATCACCGTGGAGGAGAGTAAGGGGTTGGCCTTTGAAACCGAGTATGTCGAGGGGATGCAGTTTGACCGCGGTTATATCTCCCCCTACTTCATCACCAACCAGGAAGCGATGGAAGCGGTGTTGAGTGAGCCGTATGTCCTGATTCACGACAAGAAAATCTCGGCTGCCGTTGATCTGGTGCCGGTTCTGGAAAAGTTGGTCCAGAGCGGCAAACGTGAACTATTGATCATCGCCGAGGATGTGGATGGCGAGGCCCTGGCTACCCTGGTTTTGAACAAGCTGCGCGGCACCTTCAACGTGGTGGCGGTCAAAGCGCCCGGCTTTGGCGATCGGCGCAAGGCCATGCTGCAAGATATCGCCATTTTGACCGGCGGCACGGTGATCAGTGAGGAGATGGGCCGCAAGCTGGAAAGCGCCACCCTGCAAGACCTGGGCCGCTGCGATAAGGTGGTGGTGAGCAAAGAAGAGACTACGATTGTTGGCGGTCATGGCAGTGATGATGATATCAAAGGCCGCATCAACCAGATCAAGGTCGAAATCGACAACAGCACCTCCGATTACGACCGGGAGAAATTGCAGGAGCGGCTGGCCAAGCTGGCCGGCGGTGTAGCTGTGATCCGGGTGGGTGCAGCCACCGAAACCGAGTTGAAAGAGAAGAAGCATCGCGTTGAAGATGCCCTCAGCGCCACTCGGGCCGCGGTGGAGGAAGGCATTGTCCCTGGTGGTGGGGTGGCTTTGGTCAACGTGATGAAAGCTCTGGACAACGTGACCGATGAGATGCCCGACGTCCAAACCGGCATCAATATTGTGCGCCGGGCGTTGGAAGAGCCGATGCGCGGCATCATGCGCAACGCCGGCCTGGATGGTTCGGTGGTGGTGCAGGAAGTGCGCCGCCGCCAGGCCGAGGCAAAGAATGAACGGATAGGCTACGACGTGATGGGCGATGAGTATACCGACATGGTCAAAGCCGGGATCATCGACCCGGCCAAAGTTACCCGCGGAGCGGTGGCCAATGCGGCCTCGATTGCGGCGATGATCCTGACTACGGAGGCGCTCGTTACTGACATTCCCGAACCGGAGAAACCGGCCGCGACGCCGCCAATGCCGGAATACTAAATTAGGTAGGTAGGGACGCTTTGCGAGGAGATGGGGAGATTGATTGTTGGTTGGAAATATTCAGTCCCCCATCTCCAATTTCCAATCCCCTGGATTATGCACGGCATTACTGATTTAGCAGCCACGCGGCAGGCTCTGCGCCAACTGGCCAGGATTGTGGCTGAAACCCGCCAGATGCTGGCGGCGATGCTAGAGAGTCAAGGACCTGGCCAGCGGCCCATAGGCCGTCAGCCAGGTCAACTAACTGATACGTTGCAACATCTGGAAGAGGTGCGGGAAGGCTTCATCTTGAGCCAACGTACCTCGCCGCAACTCAGCCCCGCCGATTTGCAGGTGTTAGTCAAACATATCCTGCTGGATTGGGATTGGCTCGGTTCGCTCAATTTGGCTTTTGCACCCCCTGCTCAAATTGAGTTTATAGGCCAGCAGTTGATAGCCTATAATCATGCCGTGGTGGCGCTGGCGGTTCTGCCTCATCTACCGGCTGAGGTCATCACTTTTCCCCAGAAAAATCTAACCTATGCTGATCTGACCGCGCCCTCTTTGCCCGCTGAACTCCTGGAACGGATCGAGGAGCTGGAGCGGGTCATTTATCAGGCCGAAGTCAGGCCGACCAGGTTGCCCGCTTACGGGCCATTTCGACGCACGTATGCCTTTTTTGAGGCCAGCACCTGGCTGGTCGACCAGCATTTACAGGCTTTGTTGGGTGAATAGCCATTGTATGCTGGACAGCGTGAGGTCATAAAACCGGCTCATTTTTTAGCCCTCTGCCCGGTTGATTATCCCGGCTATTCATTCTTCTTATCTTATGGGTGTGTTTAATTTGAGTTAAGGTACCTCAGCCAGCCAATGGCAGATGATGATAAGGCTTCCGGTCACCAACCGAGAGACCGGATTGACGAACTTGGGTAGGGAGTGACTGCTTTTCGAGCAAAGGGTGCTGCTCTACTGCTTGTATTGCCAAGGGTGTTGGTTCAGGACAAGGTTGGCCGTACAAACGGATATGTTGCTGACGTTTACGGAACTGGTGATAGGCTTGCCAGTCTCCATTTTCAGCAATGGCGCGTAAGCGGAGCAAATTCTCCACGCCGGGTTGGGTCCAGCGCATACCGGACAATTCGCAGCGATCTTTAACAAAATGACGACAGGCCGCTTCAATCACGCCGGAAGCAATGGGCCAGCCTCGTTTGAGGTAGGCGTCATAGGCCATATAGGGCAAGTTGCGTTGGAAATAATTGGCTGTTTTTTCCAATTGGGTGCGTTGGGCGGGGGTGTATTGCTGATCTTGGGCCATTTGCTGAAACGAAGCAATCACTTGTTCGGTCTGACCGGACAGAATTTTGAGGGTGTAGTCGGCTATCCAAGTCAGTCGTTGCGGATGGTTCTCCCCCAGCAAGCTATTGGCGACATCCCACAAATACTCATCGGCGTGGATGAAATCTTAGAGGCTGTCTAAAAATTACCGACAGCTTGGTGACGATTAAGGCGTTGCAACATTATGCGAATGGAGGCAATATAGACGTCGCTTTCACTGGTTTGGGTTAAATGTTCATACTCTCGGCTCAACAACCGATAACGGCCTAACCAAGCAAAGGTTCGCTCGACAATCCAGCGCTTGGCTAAAACAACAAAACCTTTCTGCTCTTTCGAGGTCAGCGAGGGCAAGGTGCAAAAACTTAGCGTGTCAGCCATTCAACTGAAGTTGTGGGTCTGACTTGGCGATGCTTTTCCTGCCGATCATTCTTTGTAAGCTTGGTCACGACCATTCTTGGACAAATTGTTCCTTTGGATAAAATGGGGAAGCACAAGCTGCTTCCCCTATTTTTTCTCTGAGTTTATTGACTGATTAAGAACTACTGGACACATAGATCATTAGCCGCCCAACGCCTGCATTTCAGCCGATTACGGGTAGGCAAGTCTTGTTCCAATTCAACACAATTTGGCTGGCAAGCTGTATCTCAACGAGCGGTAGCAATTCGGCTGCAAATGCTTGTTGGGCGACCCCGGGTTAGCACGATTACCTCTAATCCGGTAATTCTAAAGCCACACGCAACGCATTATTCAACGCGTCAATTTTTTCCGGTGGTAACATCCCAATGTAATTCGTTAGCACCGTCTTGGGTAGACTGACCAACTCATCACAATGTATGCTACTCTCATACTTTAACCCTTCATCAATGCCTACAGCTACTTGTGACGCCAGCCCATCGTGCATACTGTAAATCGGCGCACAGATTACCGTCGAAAATCGGGAATCAAGCAGGGCTTGACGACTCACAATCACAAATACTCTGAACCGCTTCGGATCATTACTGGGGTGAGCCACCCGGTACAGTTCGCCCCGTTTCACAGTTGAACCTGATAGGCCAGCACATCGAGTGCTTCCGCATTCAGTCGTTCGGCGTTGCGGTTGATAATCTCAATATCACGAGCGTTTTGCTGATCCCGAATTATCTGTTTGATAAACGCCCAAATGGCTGCTTCGATAAAATCCGAACGGTTTTTGTAGGATTGGCCGTACTCATCAATTGCTTCAATCAATTCGTCTGATAGAGTGATAGATGTCTTTACTTTCATACTACAATAATACTCTGTATAGGG
>CAYZHI010000209.1:0-3403 GCA_964477335.1 uncultured Caldilineaceae bacterium
TTGCTCATTTGCTATTTGGCTCTTTGACCATTGGCTCTTTGGCTCATTGACCATTGGCTCTTTGTTCATTGTTCATTGATTAAATGATCGTCCAGATTTACGCGGTTACTTCAGTGGCTCTGGCGTTGAGCATGGTCGAACTGGGGGTCGATCACGTTGGCTTTGTGGCCGGCGATTACGGCCAAGTCCACGCCGAGCTGACCTTTGCCCAGGCCAGGGCCATTGCCGAGGCGCTCAAAGGCAAAGCCGTGTCAGTGGCCTTGACCATGAGCACCAACGTGACCGAAATCGAGCGCATGGCTAAGGCCGTCCAGCCCGATATCATCCACATCTCCAGCGACACCGGGGCCGTCGGGGTCGAAGCGATGCTGGAACTGCGGCGGCAACTGCCCGCCGGCATTGCCCTGATGAAAGCCATCCACGTGAGCGGGCTGGAAAGTGTGACCACCGCCGTGCGCTTTGCCGAGGTCAGCGAGTGGCTGCTGCTCGACACCAAGGTGGCCGGCTTTCCTGGCGTCGGCGCGACCGGCGTGACCCACGATTGGCAGATCAGCCGGCAAATTGTCGAGCAGGTGGGCGGCCGGGCCAGGGTTATTTTGGCCGGCGGTCTCACCCCG
The DNA here is from genome assembly GCA_964477335.1 of uncultured Caldilineaceae bacterium. GTDB lineage: Bacteria > Chloroflexota > Anaerolineae > 4572-78 > J111 > CAYNLK01. The sequence continues at coordinate 618 of CAYZHI010000209.1, forward strand.
GAGAATGTGGTCGCGGCGATCCAAACGGTTCGCCCGTGGGGCGTCGACAGCAACACCGCCACCAATCTCCCCGGCGACCCCGTGACCAAAGATATGGCCCGGGTCAGGCAGTTTGTGAGGGCCGCAAAACGAGAGATGAAATTGTGACCTGCGAATTGATAGGAGTCGTTATGAGCCTGCGGCATACCACCGATGATGAAAATGTCTTTCGGCGGTCGGCGGTCTGCCGTCGGCGGTCTATTTTCAAAGGAATTCCTCATGAAAACCATGTCCGAACTCGGTGTACCAATGCCCGCCAGCATCTCTCTGATGAGACGCTTCGTCAAAAATGTCAGCGTCGAACAAAGGGAAACCGCCCTACGCCAGGGCAGCTACAACCTTTTTGCCTTTCCGGCCGATTTATTGATCCTCGATTTTCTATCCGACAGCGGCACCAGTTGCATGACTGATCTGCAGTGGGCCAGTCTGATCCTGGGGGATGAAGCCTATGGCCGCAACAAAGGTTATTATATCCTGCTGGATACCGTGCGCGATACGTTTGAGCGCGGCGACCGGCCGCGCAAACTGATCAACCTGATCCGCGCCGGCGATTCCGATGTCGACCAACTGTCAGACCAGCTTTATCTGGCGACCCACCAGGGTGGATTTGTCAACGGGGGCGAATACCAGCTGATGCGACCGAACGCTTTCCTGACTCCGCAGGGACGCTGCGCCGAATACCTGCTGTTTTCGACCCTGGCGCAAGTGCTGCGCGAAACGGGCAGCGCTCAGCACTATTGGATCCCCAGCAACGGCCATTTCGACACCACCGAAGCGCACATCGTCGCCAATGGTCTCGAAACGGTCAACCTGTACCAGCAAGGCGCCACCGACCAGCTAACCCTGGCGCAGATCGAAACTTTCAACCCGTTCAAAGGCAACATGGATTGCGAGCGGCTCGAAGCCTTCATCCAGGAGAAGGGCCGCGCGGCCATCCCGCTGATTTTCATCACCATCACCAATAACACTGTGGCCGGGCAGCCCGTCTCGCTGGCAAATATCAAAAAAGTGAGCGCCATCGCCGCCAGGTATGAGATTCCGCTATTCTTCGACGCTTGCCGCTTTGCCGAGAACGCCTTCTTTATCAAGCGTTACGAGGCTGGCTTCCAGAACCGTTCGATCCAGAGCATTGTGCAAGAAATGTTTACCTACGTGGATGGCTTCACCATCAGCTTCAAGAAAGACGGCATGGCCAACATCGGCGGAGGGCTGTTCTTCCGTGATCAGGGTCTCTTCCAGCAGCGTTTCTCGGCCCGCGAGGATATCGGCATCCGCCTGAAGGAAAAGCAAATCCTGACCTTCGGCAACGACTCGTACGGCGGCCTGAGCGGGCGCGACATTATGTCCATCGCCAGCGGGCTGTATGAGGTGGTCAGCGAGCCTTACCTGCAAAGCCGCATCGGGCAGACCCACTATTTCGCCAGACGGCTGACCGAAAACGGCATCCCGGCGGTGCTTCCGGCAGGGGGCCACGCGGTTTACATCGATATGGACCGCTTCTTCCGCTATAGGCCCAATCGCATGGAAGATTTTCGCGGCATTGGCCTGATTATCGAACTGATCCGCCGCTATGGCATTCGCGCCAGCGAGGTAGGACCTTTTGCCTGCGAGTGGGATCAAAAATCTGAGGAACAGCGCCAGGGCATCCTTAACCTGGTGCGCTTTGCCATCCCGCGCAACCTGTACAGCCAAGAGCACATTGATTACGCCGTGGCGGCGATCACCGAACTGCACCAAAACGAACACGTCATCCCGAAGGTAAAAATCACCCGTGGCGCCAGCCTGCGGTTGAGGCACTTCCAGGCCGGCCTGGAACCGGTCTACGATACCGTCCCGGCCGGGTTAGTTGAGTGACCTATGTTAGCCAAACGAATTATCCCTTGCCTGGATGTGAAAGACGGCCGCACAGTCAAGGGCATTAACTTTGTCAACCTGCGCGACGCCGGCGACCCGGTGGAACAGGCCCAAATCTATGACCGGGAAGGGGCCGACGAGCTGGTTTTTCTGGATATTACCGCTTCCCACGAAGGCCGGGGCTTGATGCTGGACATCGCCCGCCGGGTGGCCGAAAGCGTCTTTATCCCGTTCACCGTCGGCGGCGGCATCGGTTCGGTGGAGGATATGCACGCCATCATCTCCACCGGGGCCGACAAAGTCAGTATCAACACGGCGGCCGTACGCTATCCCGGCTTGATCACCGTAGGAGCCAAAGCCTTTGGCAGCCAGGCCATTGTAGTGGCCATCGACGCCCGCAAACGCTTAGACAGCGAGGGCTGGGAAATCACTACCCACGGCGGGCGGCAGCGCACCGGCCGGGACGCGGTCCAGTGGGCCAAAGAGTGCCAGGAACGCGGCGCCGGTGAAATCCTGCTAACCAGCATGGACGCTGACGGCACCAAGGCCGGCTTCGATATCCCCCTCACCCAGGCCATCACCGCAGTCGTAACGATCCCGGTCATTGCCTCGGGTGGCGCTGGCGCGTTAGCCCATTTTGTCGAAGTATTCAAAGAGGCCAATGCCAGCGCCGCTCTGGTGGCCAGTCTCTTCCACTTCAAGGAGTTGTCGATCCAACAAGTGAAAGATTATCTGGCGGAAAATGGGGTGTTGGTAAGGAGTAGCAGGTGGCAGGTAACAAGTGGCAGGTAGCGCGTAGCACGTCGTGAGGAGCAAGGAGTAAATCAACAATTTGAGATTTGCAATTTGAAATTTGAAAGGAGTTCAACATGGCCGGACACATTTATAAAAAA
>CAYZHI010000209.1:3413-6404 GCA_964477335.1 uncultured Caldilineaceae bacterium
AATGGGGTGTTAGTGAGAAGTCGGAAACTGAGTCCAATAAATTAGGGCTGGCTGAAGCGTAAGACGTGAAACGTAATGACTTCATTTCACGTTTCACGTTTCACGTTTCACGTTTCACGTTTTACGTTTCACGTTTTACGATTTATCAAATATCGAAAGGAGTTCAACATGGCCGGACACATTTATAAAAAAATCGAACTGATAGGCACTTCGCCTAACAGCCTGCAAGAGGCTATCGAAAATGCTGTGGCCCGGGCCGCCCAAACGGTTCGCAATTTGCGCTGGTTTGAGGTGGTCGAAACCCGGGGGCAGATCGAGGGGGATAAGGTGGCTCACTGGCAGGTCACTTTGAAAATCGGCTTTACGTTAGACGACCAGGTCGATTCTTAAGAGGATTAGAGGTAAGCCACTTATGACCGTAACTGCCATCGTTGGGGCGCAGTGGGGGGATGAAGGCAAAGGCCGTATCATCGATGCCCTGGCCGGAGAGATGGACTGGGTCATCCGCTTTCAAGGGGGCGACAATGCCGGCCATACCGTAGTCAACCGGTTTGGCGAGTTCAAGCTCCACCTGACCCCCTCCGGCATTTTTCATCCCGATACCCGCTGCCTGATTGGCACAGGCTGCGTGGTCAACCCGGCCACCTTACTGGCCGAATTGGAGGAGTTGGCCGCAGCCGGGGTCGATACCGGCAACCTGCTCGTGTCGGAGCGAGCCCAACTCTTGATGCCCTACCACCGGCTGCTGGACGGCCTGCAAGAGACGGCCTCCGGCCAACGGGCCATCGGCACTACCCGGCGGGGGATCGGGCCGGCCTACGCCGATAAAGGGGCGCGGCGCGGGCTGCGGCTGGGCGACCTGCTGCGGCCGGAATGGCTCAAACCGCGCCTGGAAGCGGCTGCGGCTTTTGCCAACCGGGAGTTGGTCCATTTTGGGCAGGCGCCGGTCGAGCCGGAGGCGCTGCTGGCCGAATGTGCCGTCTGGCGAGACAAAATCGGGGCGCGCATCGTCGACCCGCTGCCGCTGCTGCGGCCGGCTTACGAAGCCGGGGCCAACATCTTGCTGGAAGGCCAACTGGCGGCTATGCGCGACCTGGATTGGGGTACCTACCCCTACGTGACCTCCTCCAATCCAACGGCCACGTTTGCCCCGGTCGGGGCCGGCTTACCGCCGCAGGCCCTGGATCAGGTCATCGGCGTGGTCAAGGCTTATACCACGGCTGTCGGCGCCGGGCCGGTGCCCACCGATCAAGGCGACAACGACATCGCCCAATGGCTGCGCCAGCGTGGCCGGGAATACGGCGCGACCACCGGCCGGCCGCGGCGCTGCGGCTGGATTGATGCGGTGGCCCTCAACTACGTGGCCTATCTCAACGGCTTTACCCAGCTCGCCGTGACCAAGTTGGATGTGCTCGATGGCCTGCCGGCGCTGAAGATCTGCACGGCCTATCGCCTGCCCGATGGGCGGGTCATCAACCATGTGCCCGATACACCCATCTACCAAACGGTCGAGCCAATCTACGAAAGCTGGCCCGGCTGGCCGGAGAATTCAACCAACCAGGCCCGCGCCTGGCGTGAGCTGCCGGAGACGGCCCAGCGCTATCTGAAACGGATCGAGGAACTGGTCGGCGCGCCGATCAAATATGTCTCGGTTGGGCCGGAACGAGCGGAGATGTTTGAGGTGTAGCCGGTGGCAACTGGCAGGTGGCAAGGTGGCAGGCGGCAGGTTCAGGTTGCGAATGGCAGGTGTTTGATGAGTGATTTTTTGGGCGAGTTGATCGCTTTGATCGCCGACCGTAGAATTAATCCGAAAACCGGTTCTTATACCAACCAGTTGTTGGCCGATCCGGCCAAGGCGGCTCAAAAGGTTGGCGAGGAGGCGGTTGAGGTGGTGGTGGCGGCCCTGGCCCAGTCGAAACCGAGGTTGGTCGAGGAGATGGCCGACCTGATTTACCACAGTTTGGTCCTCCTGGAGGCTCAGGAAGTGGGTTGGAACGAGGTAATAGCCGAATTAGAAAGACGACACAAATAACTTATGTAACCTTGCCAAAGCCGCAACCTTATGTATAATGTTAAATAGTTATTTTTTTAACATTATTAATTGAGGTTTGCACAGTGGTCGTGGGTCGTGGCCAGGTCGACTCTGAAGAGAATGACCTGAAACAAATTATTAGCCAAAAGCGGCGCCATCTGCACAAGCTCCAGGAACAGCAGGCCGCGTTTGGGTTGCATACACCACCCTACATTCTGCTCCAGATTGAAGACCTGGAAACTGAGCTTGAAGCTTTACAGGCTGAGTTAGAAGCTCTAGCTAACCACAAGAACGGCCAACCGGGTTGGCAGGCCCTGGTCATCGATACGGACCATCATTGGCGAGAGATCATCGCCACGGAGATCAATACACTCGGCGGCGCAGCGATTCAGACTCAAATCATCCCGGCTGCAGCAGAGGATGCGATCATCAAGAATTGCGCCGTAGCGATTGTCGGGGCGGTCGAACCAACCGAAAGTAGTTCAACCATCGACTGGATTCAGCAGCTCATCCAGTTGGGCCGGCAGGTGCCGATCATCCTCCTGACCAATTGGGATAATCGAGATATTGCGATTTCAGTGCGACATGCTTTGCGTAACCATAGCAATGATGTTACTATAACCACGATCTTCAAAGAAAACTTTGATGGTCATTGGTTCTCGCAGGTCGTTCAGCATATTTTGTTAGCGCACTGAAGGACAAGCCACCTTGAAGAGTCGCCAGACTACTTTGATCGTTCTGATCGTGGTGCTGTTTGCCGGTCTGGCCGCGCTTATCGGCATATTTGCTTTTCGATGGGGCCAGCAAACCTCCACAATTAAAGCCACCGAGGCCAGCGAAGCCATCAGCTTGGCCGTCACCGCCTCCCCTACGGCTACAGCAACCACCGTTCCCCCGCCGCCGGTGGTCACCAATACCCCTACGGCAACCAGCGCGCCGACATCCACCCCGGCCCCCAC
>CAYZHI010000210.1:0-6400 GCA_964477335.1 uncultured Caldilineaceae bacterium
TAGCCAATTTAGTGCCAAAATCACCTTTTAAAACTTCCGAAGTCTGGCAAAATTACCCTCCCCGACAGACTGCTAGTTTACCCCCGATTCGAGAATTTCTTGATCCTTTGCTATAATTATAAGCTTGGCTCAATTACCTTTTTTCAATCATAGTTGGTTGTAAGTGTTAAATCTATCACCGTTATTAAGATTATTTCACCAGATACCGGCCTACAACGTTCTGGCCGACGCCCTGCACCGCGGTGATTTTGGCGAACAAACCCATCAGCCGTTGGGCGTGCTGACCGCGGCCCGCCCGGCTCTACTGGCCGCGCTCCAGGCCGATTTGTCGCGGCCTATCTTGTTCATCACCGCCCGCGCCGACCGGGCCCGCATTCTGGCCGAGCAGATTCAAACCTGGGTGGCAGACCCAGCCACCGTCCATCGCCTGCCCGACCCGGACTCGCTACCTTACGAACGGGTAGCCTGGAGCAGTGAAACTATTCAGGGACGATTGGCCGCCCTCTTTGCACTGGTCAGTTTCAATCGCAACAACGGCGCTGAATCGGCAGTTCAGCCTGCGCCGCTAATTGTCACTTCGGCCCGGGCTCTGATGCACCAAACTCTACCGCCGGCTGAATTTACCACCCTCCAGTTCAAGGTTGGCCAGCGGCTTAATCTCAACCAGGTGCTGAGCCAGTGGCTCGAATTGGGCTACCAGTCCGAGGATGTGGTGGAGGTAGCCGGGAGCTTTAGCCGCCGTGGCGGTATTGTGGATATTTTTCCGCCCAATGCCCGGCTGCCTGTCCGCATCGAGCTGTTTGGCGATGAGATTGACTCGCTGCGCTATTTTGACCCCGCCACCCAACGTTCCGAGCTTCGCCTCGATAGTTTCAGCATAGGTCCCGCCTGCGAAGCTCTACCCCGGCGTAGCCGGCAGGTGGCCGACTGTTTGAGCCGATGGGATTTGAGCAATCTCCAGCCCAGCACCAAAATTGCTTTTGAAGAGGATATTGCCCAACTCGACCGCGGCGTGACCTTTCGCGGGATTGAATATTACCTGCCCTTTTTCTACAATGGCCTGTCCCCCGTTGTATCAGCCGTTTCAGAGGAGCAGGGCCAGTCCGAGCAAACCGCAACCGCCGCGTCGGTGCTGGATTATCTGCCGGCCAACGCCCTTATTTTTATCGAGGACCCGGAAGAGTTGGCCCTGGTAGTAGATGAGTTAGAGGCGCAGGCCCACGGCCTCAAACGAGACCTGACCGATGTGGGCGATCTGCCGGAAAACTGGCCTAAACCCTATTTTGGCTGGTCCACCCTGGCTCCGGCCCTGGCTACCCGTAACGCCCTGTCGCTGGGCTTCAGCCAACTCAATTATCAATTATCAATTATCAATGAACTATTATCAGTGGGCAATGAACAATTAACAATGAGTAATGAACAAGGTTCACAGTTGCCCAATTCACAATTAACCGTTCACAATTCACAATTGACCATTGACAAATCTCCCTATCTGCTCCAATCCACCTTTGCCCCGGCTCCGGCTTTTGGGGGACAGGTTAAAAACGTCATCGAGGAGATGGCCAAACGCAAGCAGCGGGGGGAACGCGTTGTTATGGTTAGTCGCCAATCGGCGCGCTTGAGCCACCTGCTGGAGGAACAGGCCAACCTCATCGTCACCCCGCTTGATAGCCTGGCGCCGGGCGATCCGCCGCCGCCCTCCGGCAGCGTTACCCTGATTCACGGCGTCCTCATCGAAGGCTGGAGTCTACCCGGCCCGGATGCAAACGCCGGCCCGCCGCTGTTTACGGTGATGTCCGACTCGGAACTGTTCGGCTGGAAGAAGCCGGCCGCGGTCCGCCAGCGTAAACCCCGCCGCCGCGGCGTTACTCCGGAGACTTTCTTCGCCGACGTCAACGCCGGCGACCTGGTGGTCCACATCGAGCACGGCATTGGCCGCTACCTTGGCCTGGTCAAGCTCGATTTTGAAGGGGTGGAGCGGGAATATCTGGCCGTGGAATATGCCAACAGCGACAAGCTCTACGTGCCCATTCACCAGGCCGATCGGCTGGCCCGCTACGTGGGCCTCGATGACGGCATCCCCCGGCTCAACCGGCTGGGCAGCGCCGACTGGGGGCTGGTGAAGCGGCGAGCCAGGCGAGCCGTTGAGGATATTGCCAAAGAATTGCTGGAAATTTACGCCAAACGAGAAACCACGCCAGGCCGCGCCTTCAGCCCCGATACCGAGTGGCAGGCCGCAGTTGAAGACGCCTTTCCGTACGTAGAAACCGATGACCAGCTCCGGGCTATCGCCGAAGTCAAGGCCGATATGGAAAAAGCTCGCCCGATGGACCGGCTGGTCTGCGGTGATGTCGGCTACGGCAAAACTGAAGTAGCGCTGCGGGCTGCCTTCAAGGCGGTCATGGACGGGGTGCAGGTGGCCGTATTGGCCCCCACCACCGTACTGGCGCAGCAGCATTTTCAAACCTTCAAACAGCGCTTGGACTCCTATCCGGTCCAGATTGAGATGCTATCTCGTTTCCGTACTCACAGCCAGCAGCAGGAAACCCTGCAAAACCTGGCCAATGGGGTCACCGACATCGTCATTGGCACCCACCGGCTGCTGCAAAAGGATGTCAAATTCAAGGATTTGGGGCTGTTGATCATTGACGAAGAGCAACGTTTTGGGGTGAAACACAAAGAAAAACTCAAGGCTATGCGCGCCGACGTGGATGTGCTGACCCTCACCGCCACGCCCATTCCCCGGACCCTGCATATGTCGCTTAGCGGCGTGCGCGACCTCAGCACCATCGACACGCCTCCGGAAGAACGGATGCCCATCCGCACCACTGTCACCGACTATGACGAAGCTCTGATCCGGGCGGCGATTCTGCGCGAGCTGGATCGGGGCGGACAGGTTTTCTATGTTTACAACCGGGTCATGGGCATCGAGCAAAAAGCCAATCATCTCCGCAATCTTATCCCGGAGGCCAGAGTGGCCGTGGCCCACGGCCAGATGAGCGAGCGCCAGTTGGAGCGGGTGATGATCGACTTTGTGGCCGGCGAGTCCGACGTGCTGGTTAGCACGACGATTATCGAAAACGGCATCGATATGCCCAATGTCAACACCATCATTATCGACCGGGCCGACCGGATGGGACTGGCCCAGTTGTACCAACTGCGCGGCCGGGTGGGCCGGGGCGCGGTGCAGGCTTACGCTTACCTGCTCACGCCCAAGCATTACCAGCTCAACCCGGAGGCCCACAAGCGGTTGGAAGCTATTGCCGAGGCCAGCGAGCTGGGGGCCGGTTTCCGCATTGCCATGCGCGATCTGGAAATAAGAGGCGCCGGCGAGCTGCTGGGGGCCAGGCAGCACGGTCACATTGCCGCGGTTGGTTTTGATATGTATACCCGGCTGCTGGCTCAGGCGGTGCTGGAGTTGCGGGGCGAATCGCCCCAATTGGTCACCGGCGAGGCGGCGGCCACCTATCTCAGCCCGCTGTCGGAGGGTATTCAGCTCAACCTGCCTATTCCGGCTTACATCCCGGAAGCCTATTTGCCGGAGGAGAAGATGCGCTTGCGATTGTACCGGCGGCTGGCCGGCCTGGGCTCGCTCAAAGAAATCGAGGAGATTGGCAAAGAAATTGAGGACCGTTTTGGTGAGATGCCCGAACCGGTCTTCAATCTGCTCTACCAACTCCGGTTGAAACTGCTGGCCATGGAGGCGGAGGTCAAGTCGATTGTGACCGAGGTGGGCCAGATCATCATCCGGGCCGACAGTCTGCAACACGTTGACCGGGCCGGCCTGGAGCGCCGGCTTGGCCCGGCGGTCAAAGTTACCCCGCGCCAGCTTTCACTGCCTTTGCATCCTAACCCGGAAGTGTGGCAGGCTGAGCTAGAGAAAACCTTGCGCCTGGTTGGCCGGATGGTCAATGATCCGGCGGCGTAGTTTGGTTTGACCTGCTGGCGGATTGAAGCTAGAATAGCATCAATCAATCAATTAATTGATTAATCGATGAGGGTTAACGATGGAACGTGTTGTTAGCGCGACCGAAGCGCGCATCCATTTTGGCGAACTGATGCGCCGCGTGGTTGAAGAGCGAGAGCCGGTGATTGTCGAGCGGGGGGGGCAGCCACAGATCGTCATGATGGCTGTGACCGAATATGAGCAGTTGAAAGCCAATCAAAAGCCAGAAGATTGGCAACAGGCGTTAAACCAAGCGGCTGAGATTAGAGAAAAAATTATGGCCAGGCGGCAAGGCCAGCCTTTGCCGCCGGCCGACGAAATTATCCGTCAAATGCGCGAGGAGCGAGATGAACAACTCCTCAGTCTGCGTTGACGCCAACATCGTCGTCCAGTTGGTTCTCGGTGGCGCTCAAGCGGCCTCGATTACGGCCAATTGGGCAGCCTGGCGCCAAGCTGAGCGGGCCATCGTTGCGCCAACATTGCTATTTTATGAAGTTAGCAACGTTTTGCATCGTTATGTGGTTCATGGTGAGTTGTTGGTCGAAGAAGCCACGGAATTGTTTGAGGCAATCCTTGCTTTGAAGATCAACGTTTATGGCGATGCTGCGCTGCATCGGCAGGCAGTAATTTTGGCCAGACGTTTTGCGTTTCCGGCCACCTACGATGCTCATTACCTGGCTCTGGCCGAGCGTTTGGGGGCCGACTTCTGGACAGTCGATCGTCGTCTGGCTCGGGCGGTGCAGCCTAATTTGCCCTGGGTGTATCTGGTTGAATAAAGCCACGTTACAACGTAAAGGTTGTCGATGATTATCATCAATTATGCCTTGCCCCCCACCCCTTTGAAAAGGTTTGAAAGCAAAGCCGACGCGATCCTGATTGGCCGTTCCACACCGGAACAGGTGGTCGATTTGGATTTGACCCCTGATAGCACCGTTTCCCGCCGCCATGCCCGTCTGACGCTTGAGAAAGATGCCTACTGGCTGGAGGATTTGGGCAGCAAATACGGCTCATTTGTCAACGATCAGCGGGTTATCCGCAAAGTCAAACTGAAAGCCGGTGACCAGATCAGGCTGGGCCAGACCGTGCTCGAACTGTTCATCCCCGAAGCCGGCATCTTGAGCAGTAGCGTCAGCGCCTCTGAGTCAACGCCCAACCTGCTGTTTGACATTCAGGCCGACCTGGCCTCGCTCGAGGCGGCCCGGCGGCGCTTGCTGGTCTTTTATGAGCTGGGCGCGGCCCTGGGGACGATGGAGGCGGTTGAACCTTTGCTGAAAACCGTGGTTGAGCATCTTTGTAAGGTTATCCCCGACGCCCACCGTGGGGCCGTGCTGCTGCTGGAAGAGGAGAATCTGGCCCTGAAAGCCTTTGTGCCGGAGCAGTTCAAACCGGCGGTGAGCCTGAACCTGGCCCGGCTGGCCATCGACAGCCGCGAAGCGCTGATCTGGCGGCGGGATAAACCGGGCACAACCGGCCTGCTATCAGACAGCGTTATCCGGCACGGTACCCAGTCGGCCATGTATGCGCCCCTGATCTGGCAGGGTGAGGTGCTGGGGGTAGTCTTTGTCGATAATTTCTTGTCTAAGGGTGCCTTCAACAATGACGACTTGAGCCTGCTGATGGCCCTGGCCAACCAGGCGGCGATGTTCGTTAAGAATCACGCCTTGCAGCAAGATCTGCGCCGCCAGGAGGTGGTCCGTTCCAATTTGCTGCGGCAGTTCTCGCCGCAGGTGGCCGAGCGGCTGGAGCGGCTATTGAAAGAGACCAGCCCGCTGCGGCTGGGCGGCAAGCGAGCCGACCAGGCCACTATTCTCACCTCAGACGTGCGGGGCTTTACCTCACTCACTGCCCAGATGGAGCCGAATGAGGTAGTGGCCATGCTCAACGAGCTGTTTGGCGCCTGTATCCCCATCATCTTCAAATATAACGGTTCGGTCGATAAATTTGTCGGCGACGCTATCCTGGCCGTCTTCGGTAGCCCCGATCCGGATGAGCGACAGTGGGAGAATGCCGTACGGGCAGCCACGGAGATGCAACAGGCCATCGAGCGGCTGGGGGAGCTGCGCGCGGCGCGGGGGTTGCCGGTCTGCCAGGTGGGCATCGGCATCCATACCGGCGCGGTGCTGCACGGCTTTATCGGCTCAGAAGAGCACATGGAGTTCACCATCATCGGCGATGCCGTCAACCGGACCTCTCGCTATTGCGACGGCGCCGGCCCGGGCGAGGTCATTATCAGTCCGGCGGTATTTGAACATATTGCTGACCTGGTGCGCGTCATTCCTCGAACACTTGTCTCCAAGCATCCTGATACCGAGGCAGACCTGGCGGCTTATCTTGTGGCAGGTTTTAATTCTTAACCGGACCCTAAAGGGCTCAAAGACGTTTAGGGTCTTCGCTAGCAGGTTGTCGGAAAGAGGTTGCAATTGGATTCAAAAGAGCCGGAGTCGAGGCTTTAAC
>CAYZHI010000211.1:0-6355 GCA_964477335.1 uncultured Caldilineaceae bacterium
ACCCCATTCCCCGTACGGTCCGGGCCACATCAGGTAGCCGGCTTTGTTAGAAATGATCAATTCATCCCGGAATGGGGTGAGGTCCTGTTTGAAAATCTGGCCAAAGGTTTCCTCGGCCGAGCCGGGCGGCGGGCCGTAGTTGTTGGCCAGATCGAAATGGGTGATGCCCAGGTCAAAGGCCTTACGCAGCATCGCTCGAGCGTTTTCCACCGAATCCACCCCGCCAAAATTGTACCATAGCCCCAATGAGACTGCCGGGAGCAGCAACCCGCTGCGGCCACAGCGATTGTAGCGCATTGTGTCATAACGAGTTGCGGCTGGTAAATAAGTCATAAATTCCTCCTGATTGAGTGATTTCCATCTTCTTGCAGACTACTGGGCCGTCCAGGCCCCATCGACGAGTAAGATATGTCCCGACACCATCCCGCCGGCCGGGGAGGCCAAATAAATGACCGCGCCGGCTACATCGGTGATCGTGCCCACCCGCCCAATGGGTAAACGGGCCAATACACCTTGCAGGTATTCTGGATTGTCAAGACGTTCCGCAGTGCCGGGTGTGTAAATGAAAGTCGGCCCAACCGCGTTCACCGTCACCCCCTGGGCTGACCATTCCAGGGCCAGCACCCTGGTCAGTTGATTGACCCCACCTTTAGTGGCGCAATAAACGGCATGATCCCGGATGCCGACCACGCTGGCTTGCGAACTCATATTGATGATACGGCCATAGCCTTGCTTCAGCATAATCCGGCCGGCTGCCTGGCAACAGAAAAACAATCCCTTGAGATTGACCGCCATCATCTCGTCCCAGTCCGCTTCGGTCACCTCAAGGGCCGGATGGTTGGCGCCCAGACCGGCATTGTTCACCAGGATATCCAATCGGCCAAAATGCTGCTGAACCCGGGCAAAGGTTTGATTGATCTGTGAGACGTTACTGACATTCAACTCAAACGCCTGGGCCTCACCACCTTCGGCGCGGATTTCGTCGGCCAACTGCGTTAGAGCCTCCACAGTTCGGGCGGCCAGCGCGACCTTTGCTCCGGCCTTGGCCAGGGCTTTGGCCAAACCAAAGCCAATGCCCATACTGGCCCCCGTTACCAGAGCAACTTGATTATCTAATCTGAAATTGGGATATTCCATACACCATCACCCTCCTTCCAATACTCAAGATACAGAGGGTGCAGCTAGCCTGACTACACCCCCTGTTTGATATTGCCGAAATTAACTTACTCTAGACTCATCCAGTTCGTGGTACAATCTTCGTTTACTGGATCTCTTCGATGCGTTCAGCTTCGTTGATGTTATCCTGGGTAATCAGTTTGGGGGTGATGTAGATGACCTCGCTTTCGGGCTGCGTACCATCACGCAAGAAGCCGACCAATGTCCGTAGGGCGGTTTTGGACTGTTCGCCGGGGAACTGCTCGACCGTGCCGTACAGGTCGCCGGCCTGCACCAGTTGCAAAGCTTCGGGCAAAGCATCATAACCGATGATGGTCACTTGCCCGGCAATACCGGCCGCTTTGACGGCTTCGATGGCGCCAAAGGCCATTTCGTCATTGGCCGCAATCACTGCATTCGGGTTCGGGGTGGCGCCCAGACAATTTTCGGTAACTTTCAAGCCATCGTCGCGGCGGAAGTTGGCCGTCTGCTTGCAGGCAACCTCGATCTGGGCCTGGCTGTCGATGATGTTGTGCAACCCCTTGCTCCGGTCAATGGCCGGACTGGCCCCAGGGGTGCCTTCCAACTCGAAGATGGTCGCCCCATCCGGGAACATGGCTAACAACGCTTTGCCCTGTTCCTCACCGCCCAACACGTTGTCGGCCCCGACGTGGGCCAGCACATCGACTCCGGCCACGCTGCGGTCGATGGTGACGACCGGGATACCGGCATCGACGACCTGCTGGACGGCCGGGGCCATCCCTTCGGCGGTGATCGGGCTGATCAGCAGCCCGTCATATTCCTGAGCGATGACCGCTTCCAAATCGGCGGTCTGCTTGGGCAATTGGTTTTGGCCGTCGAGGGTCACAATCTCGACATTGCCTAACTCTTCGGCCTGGGCTTTGACCTGGGCCTCCATGAACACAAAGAATGGGAAGGCCATATCCGGCAGCGACAGGGCGATCTTGAGGGGTTCACCTTCTGCGGCCGGGGCCGGCGCGCCACCGATTTCGGCAATACGTTCAGCTTCGTTGATGTTATCCTGGGTAATCAGTTTGGGGGTGATGTAGATGACCTCGCTTTCGGGCTGCGTACCATCACGCAAGAAGCCGACCAATGTCCGTAGGGCGGTTTTGGACTGTTCGCCGGGGAACTGCTCGACCGTGCCGTACAGGTCGCCGGCCTGCACCAGTTGCAAAGCTTCGGGCAAAGCATCATAACCGATGATGGTCACTTGCCCGGCAATACCGGCCGCTTTGACGGCTTCGATGGCGCCAAAGGCCATTTCGTCATTGGCCGCAATCACTGCATTCGGGTTCGGGGTGGCGCCCAGACAATTTTCGGTAACTTTCAAGCCATCGTCGCGGCGGAAGTTGGCCGTCTGCTTGCAGGCAACCTCGATCTGGGCCTGGCTGTCGATGATGTTGTGCAACCCCTTGCTCCGGTCAATGGCCGGACTGGCCCCAGGGGTGCCTTCCAACTCGAAGATGGTCGCCCCATCCGGGAACATGGCTAACAACGCTTTGCCCTGTTCCTCACCGCCCAACACGTTGTCGGCCCCGACGTGGGCCAGCACATCGACTCCGGCCACGCTGCGGTCGATGGTGACGACCGGGATACCGGCATCGACGACCTGCTGGACGGCCGGGGCCATCCCTTCGGCGGTGATCGGGCTGATCAGCAGCCCGTCATATTCCTGAGCGATGACCGCTTCCAAATCGGCGGTCTGCTTGGGCAATTGGTTTTGGCCGTCGAGGGTCACAATCTCGACATTGCCTAACTCTTCGGCCTGGGCTTTGACCTGGGCCTCCATGAACACAAAGAATGGGAAGGCCATATCCGGCAGCGACAGGGCGATCTTGAGGGGTTCACCTTCTGCGGCCGGCGCTTCTTCTGCGGCCGGCGCTTCAGCCGGCGCTTCTTCGGCGGCCGGCGCTTCTTCGGCGGCCGGCGCTTCAGCCGGCGCTTCTTCGGCGGCCGGTTGTTCCGGCGCCGGAGTAGCCACACCAGCACAGCCGCTGAAAATCATGGTCAATACTACTAACAAACTCATTATAAAAATAACTCTACGCATGGTTAAATCTCCTCCATTGACAGACTATATGATTGTTCAATTGATTCTTGCTGACATTACCGCTATGAACAAAAATCTTACCGATCACCACCTCCTTTCAAATCAAATGGGTGTGACCAATTTCAGTTGTAGGGGCGTTCGGCGAACGCCCAAATTGGGCCAACCAACCAGGGCGAATGCCATTCGCCCCTACATTAAAACTCATTTTGGTCACACCCAAATCAAATGACCTCTCTATTTTTAGCGACGGCGACGTTTGACCAACTGGTCAAAGTAAACGGCAAAGACGATGATCAAGCCGATGAGAATCTGCTGGTAGTAAGACGATACATTCATTAAGGTGAGACCGTTGGCCAGCACCCCGATGAGCAGAATGCCGATGACCGTACCGAAGATGCCGCCTTCACCGCCAAAGAGGCTGGTGCCGCCGATGACCACCCCGGCAATGACGGTCAACTCATAGCCTACCCCGGCCACTTGCTCGGCCGAATTGAGCCGGGAGGAGAGCAAAAAACCGGACAACCCGGCAAAAAAGCCGGTGATGACATACACACTCATCGTCAGCCGGTCTACATTCAAGCCCGATAGCCGGGCCGCCTCTTTATTGCCGCCAATGGCATAGATGCGGCGACCATACTTGGTGTAGCGTAAGATGATAAAAGCTATGACAGCAAAGGAGAGGAAAATGATCACCGGCACGGGCACCGGGCCGATCAGCCCTTGGCCCCAAAAACGATACTCCTCGCGGAAGGCGCTAATCGGCTGGCCGCTTGAGAAAACCAGAGCTGCGCCGCGGAAGGCGGAGAGTCCGCCCAGGGTCACGATAAACGGCGGTACTTTGAGCTTGGCGATGCCCAACCCTTGCAGCAAACCGCCTAACAAACCCACGGTCACGGCCGCAGCAACAGCCGCCGGCAGGCCGTAGCCGCCGCCTTCGCCGGCCGCCGCGCCGGTCAGCAGACCGGTGCCGCCCTTTTCGACCGCCGCCGCCACCAATCCGGCCAGAGCCAGGAGGGAGCCAATCGACAGATCGATCCCGCCGGTCAAAATGACGAAGGTCATGCCGATGGCCAGTAAGCCGTAAATGGAGACCTGCCGCAGTACATTAAAAATATTGATCGGTTTGATAAAGGCCGGTTCAAGAATGGCAAAGATGATACACAGGACAATGAAAAAGATGAAGGCCCCGAATCGGCTCAAAATGGTCAGGATGTCTGTCTTGCCGGCTTTGCGCGCCCCTTCTACCGTTGACGTGGTCGTTGTCATAATGTAGCTCCTTCCGCGATCGTCTGATCCTGCTTCAAAGTACAGTAACGCATCACCTGCTCCGGGGTGGCTTCGTCGCGGCGCAGTATGCCCGTCACCCGCCCGGCCGCCAGGCAGACCACCCGGTCGCTCATCGCCAGTAGTTCGGGCAGTTCCGACGAGATCATAATTAGGCCGACGCCGCTCTGGGCCAGTTGATTCATTAACTCGTAAATTTCGGCTTTAGCGCCCACATCGATGCCGCGCGTCGGTTCGTCCATAATCAAAATTTTGGGTTGCAACATCAGCCACTTGGAGATGACCACCTTTTGCTGGTTACCGCCGCTCAGATTGATGACCCGCTGCTCCAGCGAGGGCGTGCGAATCTGGAGTCGTTTGACATACTGTTCCACTTGCTCCCGTTCTTGGGCCAGCTTGACAAAACCGAATCGACTCAGTTCGTCCAAACTGGTCAGGGCCACGTTCTCGCGCACGGCCAGGCTAAGAATTAAGCCCTGCTCTTTACGGTCTTCCGGCATAAAGCCGATGCCGTGCCGGATGGCATCCAGCGGTGAGCGGATGTTAACTGGTTCCCCGTCAATAATTATTTCACCGGCGTCCCGCGCATCGGCCCCAAAGATGGCCCGGACCACCTCGGTGCGCCCGGCCCCCACCAGACCGGCCAATCCCAGGATTTCGCCGCGCTTAAGTTGGAAGCTAACGTCATTGAGCACAGTCGCGTGGGGGTCCAATTTGCTGCCGGTGCGAGTCAGTCCCCGCACCTCCAGGGCAATGTCTTCGGTCGCATCCCGGTCGGCCTGAATTTTGTGGCTCTCGACATGGAAAAATTGATTGAGTGGACGGCCCACCATCAGGTGGATGATTTTCTCCTCGGTGGCGGTTTCGGCGGTTAGATCACCCACGTTACGGCCGTCACGCAGCACCGTGATGCGGTCGCACAGCGCCCGGACTTCTTCCAGGCGATGAGAAATAAAGATCACCCCGATGCCGTTCCGCTTGAGTTCCCGCACTACGCCAAACAGAATGTGTACTTCGGTTTCGCTCAGGGCTGAGGTTGGCTCATCCATAATGATGACCCGCACTTCCATCGAGAGCGCCTTGGCAATCTCAACCATTTGCTGGTCGGCCACGGATAGGTCGCGCACTACCGCTGTTGGCGACAGCCTCACGCCTAACCGGCTTAAAAGCGCCTGAGTTTGCTGCTGTAATTTGCGGTAACTAAGAAAGGCCAGCGGACCAGGCTCCCGACCGATGAAAATATTTTCCATCACGGTCAGGTTGGGCATCAGGTTAAATTCCTGATAGATGATGGAGATGCCCAGTTGCTGGGCCTGGTGAGGATCGTGGATGTGGATGGGTTGACCTTGCAGGTGGATTTGCCCCTGGTCCATCTGGTAGACGCCAGACAGAATTTTCATCAGGGTCGATTTACCCGCCCCGTTTTCGCCGACCAAACCCAGAATTTCGCCGGCTCGGACTTCCAGACTGACGTTGTCCAGCGCCTGAACGCCAGGAAAAGATTTACTGACGTTCTCCATGCGCAACAAAACAGTCGGCTCATCCATTGAGAGTTGTCCTTTTTTGTTGGTTAGATGAGGAATATTAAGATTTTCGCCCCTACGCAAACGGTTGCGCAACCGTTTGCCACCAGTATAACATGCAGGTCAGGGTTGTGTCAAGAAAAAGTTTCGTTGCAGCCATTGATCTGAAATGGCAACGCAGATCGTTTCTAATCGCCAAAGCGGCGCAAGATCGAATCAACCTGGCCGCCATAGCCCTCGCCAAACATGTTCAGATGGTTGAGCAGCATCTTCTAGATTTGTCAAGTTGGTGAAGCAAAAACAGGAGGATACGACCAGG
>CAYZHI010000212.1:0-6340 GCA_964477335.1 uncultured Caldilineaceae bacterium
ACCGTGGTCTGGAACGGGCCGATGGGCGTGTTTGAGTTCCCCCGCTTTGCCGAAGGCACCTTTGCCGTAGCCCGCGCCCTGGCCGGTTTGTCCGGGGCCACCACCATCATCGGCGGCGGCGACAGCGCCGCGGCGGTGGAGCAGTCCGGCCTGGCCGACAAGATGAGCCACATCTCTACCGGCGGCGGGGCCAGCCTGGAATTTCTGGAGGGTAAAACCCTGCCGGGGGTGGCCGCGCTGGACGATAAGTAAAACGTGAAAAGTGAAACGTAATTCTTAACTTTAAAGAAGGAGTACGACCGGCCGTACCCCTTTACCTTAGCACTGAGTCATCAAGAATTCCGACAGGTAGAAATAGGAGGAAAACCATGAGACCGATCAGCAAAGTTGCCCCGGGGTGGTGGGATTACACCACCCTCGATCGCGCGATTCTGGATGACGCCGCCCGGCTCACCGCCGAGGATTTGCTGGCCTTGAGCCGGCCGGGCTTCACGGTTAAATTTTACGATACCCTTGAGGATTTCTACCTGGCCGAAGCCCTGGAATATATCACCTCCTGGCGGCAGGCTACGGCCGAGCGCCCGGCCGGTATCTGCGGTCCTATCGGGCCAACCGAGCAGCTGCCGCTGGTGGCGCGCCTGGTCAACGAGTTGGAAATCGATCTGCGCCACGCTCATTTCTGGGGTATGGATGAATGGGTGGTGGATGGTAAAGAGGTGGGTATGGACTTTCCACTCAGCTTTGCCAAAGCCGATATGGACCTCTGCTTCAACCGTATCCGGCCGGAGTTGCGTATGCCGCCGGAAAACATTCACTTTCCCGCGGCCGACCCCACGGCCTACATCAAAAGCTGGAGCCAGGCCCGCTGCGTGGTTATGCAGGGCGGTCAGGGTGAAGTGAAGCATTGGGCCTTTAACGACCCGCCCAAACGGGCCGGGGAGTATATCGATCAACCGCCGCCGCCGGAGGTATATCGCCGGTTAGGGACGCGGGTGGTTGAGCTGCACCCCATCACTCTGATCCAAAATGCCCGGACCTCCGGCGGCGGCGTGGTTCAGAACGTGCCCGCTCAGGCCGTGAGCGTTGGGCCGGTGGAAACGTGGCAGGCGGAAAAAGTGTCCATCTGGCACGCCGGTACGCACGACAATCCTTTTGGCTTACGGCTGACCACGCTGATGATCTCCAAAAAGCTGGCCGACAGCGCCGTGCCAATGTCGTTGCTGGCCGACCACCCGCAGGTGCAATTCAACTTCTACCGGGGCGGCATCGGCAGCTGTGAAGCGGAGATGCATTAGACCATGAGCATGACCTCGTCCGAGCGTTACCTGGCCGTGTGCAAGCTGGGCGAACCGGATCGAGTACCGGTCAGCCCGTTCATCATGACCTTTGCCGCCCGGCTAATAGGTGTGCCTTATATCGACTATTGCCGTTCCGGGGAAGTGATGGCCCAGGCCCAAATCGCCTCCATCCGCCGCTTTGGTTACGATGCGGTCGCCCTGGGTTCAGACGCGGTCAGAGAGGCTGAAACTGTGGGCGCGGCGATCTTTTGGCAAGAAGACGCAGTGCCGGCCACCACCGAAGAGCCTTTTATCAAAAGTCATGACGATCTGAAGCGGCTGCGGTTGCCGGACCCGTTGGGCGATAACCGGATGCATGAGCAGATCAAGGCGCTCAAGATTCTACGCCGGGAACTCGGCGACGACGAAGTGATCTACGCCTGGGTTGAAGCGCCCTTTCAAGAGTCGGCCATGCTGCGAAATATCAACTACTTCATGGTCGATCTTATTCAAGATCAGGCGCTGGTGCATCAGTTGATGCGCTTTAGCTTGGAGATGGAATTGGAATTCGGGCTGGCCCAAATCGAGGCCGGCGCCCGCTTTATCGGCGTTGGCGACGCGGTAGCCTCCCTCACCTCGCCCCGCCATTACGAACAATTCAATTTTCCCTATATCGCCGAACTGATTGCCGGCCTCAAAAAGGCTGGGACGCGGGTTAAATACCATGCTTGCGGCAACACCAGGGCTTTGCTGCCCTTGTTTGCCCAACTCGGAGCTGATATCATCAATCTGGATTCGCTGGTTGACCTGGCCGAAGCGAAACGGGTGCTGGGCGATAAGCTATGTATCAAGGGGAATCTGGATCCAACCCGGATTATGCTCCAGGGCACCCCAGAGCAGGTCAGCGAGGCGGCCAAGCAATGTATCCGTACCGGTGGGGTAAACGGCGGCTTCATTTTAAGCCCGGGTTGCGAACTGCCGCGCGACACCCCGCCCGAGAATCTGGAAGCGCTGGTGGAAGCGGCCAAAATATATGGCCGTTACCCGTTGGATATGACGGCGCTCCAGTAATATAGTTCCCCAGAAAAGATTTTGCGGGGATTTGGGGACAGTTGCGGCGCAAATGCAAATGTCTCCTAATCTCTGTCCAAAATGATCGAAAAAAACTTTTCTGGACCTTTATACTAACTTATCACTGGTTGTTTCGGGGTCGGTTCCAAATCATTTCCAGCCAAAAAGCCGGGATGATCGTTAAAAAATTTATTTTTTGTAGCCAAAAGAAAAAGGAGGCAGAAAAATGAAGAAGTTGTGGTTTGTTATGTTAATCGTTATGGCGGTGGTACTGCTGGCGGCTTGCGTTCAGGTTGTCCCTGAGCCGGCGGCTCCGGCCGAACAGCCGGCCGCGCCGGCCACAGAAGAAGCAGCCGCGCCGGCCCCGGCCGCCGAAAAGATGATCCTGCGGGCGCTTTTTATGAAGCAAGCCGGCTATCAGGAGGGCGATATCGAGAATATTACCGCCGAGTTTGAGAAAGCCAACCCCACCATCGATGTGGAACTGGATTTTGTGGCCTACGAAGCGCTGCACGACAAAATCGTCACCGCAGCGACCTCCAAAGCCGGCACCTACGATGTTGTCCTGATGGACTGCATCTGGCCGGCTGAGTTTGCCGCGGCTGAGTTCATTCTGGATGTGACCGATCGGATTCCCGAGGAGGTCAGGCAAGATATCTGGCCCGGGGCGATGGAGTCGGTTACTTATCAGGGCAAGCTGTATGGCATGCCCTGGCTCAATGACGTACTTTACCTGTATTACAACAAGGATATGCTACAAAAAGCCGGCTTTGACGCCCCACCCAAGACGTGGGAAGAGTTGCGCACCATGGCCATGGCCGCCAAAGAAAAGGGGCTGGTGGAGTACCCCTTTATTGAATATTTCCAGCAAGAGGAAGGGTTAACAATCGCCTTTGCCTACTATCTCTTTGCTTTTGGGGGTGAATTCTTCAACCCGGATAATACCCCGGCTTTCAACAGCCCGGAGGGGTTGGCGGCTTTGCAGTATATGGTCGATGGGATGAATGATGGGATGTATAATCCGGCTTCCCTGGAGTCGACCTATGAAGAGGTTCGCCGGGCCTTTTCCCAGGGCAACGCCTTATTCTCGGTCAACTGGACTTACCAACTGAACCTGGCCAATGATCCGGCCGAATCTCAGATTGTGGGCAATGCCATTGTTGCCCTGATGCCGGGGCAGGCCGAGCCTAGCGCCACCATCAACGGCGGTATGGGGCTGGCAATAATGGCCGACTCCAAGCATCCAGAAGAAGCCTGGAATTATATCCAGTATCTTGCCAGCAAGGATGTCCAGTTGCGATACGCCCAAAACGCCTTGCCTATCTGGATTTCGCTCTTCGATGATCCTAAATTGCAAGAGACCCAGCCTGAAGTAGCCAAAGAGCAGAACTTTGTTGAGATTTCCAAGGAACAGTACAAGTATCTGCGCAACCGGCCAATCGTCCCCTTCTATTCTGAAACGTCAGAAATTGTAGCGCGCGAAGTTCAAGCCGCCTTAACCGGCAGTAAAACTGCCGAACAAGCCCTGGCCGATGCTGAAACGGCTGTCCTTGAAGCCCGCGAACGATTTGAATAATCTCAATAGCGTCTACTCCTTCGTAAGTACCACCACCCACCACCACCCCAACCCCTTCCCCGAATCGGCGGAGGGGTTGGGGGAGGGGGTCAAAAATTTTATGATGGTCAACCCTTATGGCCAATGAAGCAACGAACCTTTCTGCCTCTCTGTCGCGCCCGTCGCCGCGGCGCCGCTGGGGTTATGCGGCCAGAGAACGCTGGCTGGCCTGGGGTCTGGTGGCGCCGGCCTTTATCGTCGTCTTTGCCTTGATTTTTATGCCTATTGTCCGGGCCTTCTGGATGAGTCTGCACACCATTGATCTCAAGCGTCCGGGGTTGGGCCAGCCGTTTGTGGGGTTGGCCAATTACATTGATATCTTTCAAGATGGCTACTTTTGGGCCTCGGTGGGCCGGACAACCTATTTTATGGTGGTGTCTATTGCTATCGAGATGGTCATTGGGGTTGCCGTCGCCCTATTGTTGAACCAGAATTTCAAAGGTAGAGGCCTCTTACGGGCCATCATCCTGGTTCCCTGGGCCTTGCCCATCACCATCGACGCCATCATGTGGAAATGGATCTTGAATGCCAATTATGGCGCCCTCAATAGTCTGCTGTGGCAGCTTGGCCTGATCGACACCTACCGAACCTGGCTGAGCAGCCCCTGGAGCGCTATGAATATGGTTATCCTGGCCGATATCTGGAAAGTTACCCCCCTCGTAGTCCTGCTGACTCTGGCGGCCTTGCAAACAATTCCCCCCCATCTCTACGAAGCGGCCATCGTCGATGGGGCCAACCGCTGGTATAGTTTCTGGCATATCACCCTGCCCTTGCTGCGGCCAACGCTGGCGATTGTTCTGGTTATCCGGACCATGGATGCCTTCAAGGTGTTTGACATCATTTACATTATGACCTCCGGCGGCCCTTCCGACGGCACCAAAGTGATCGCCTATTACACCTACCTGGAGGCTTTTTCCTATCTACGCTTTGGGCGCGGAGCGGCGCTGGCCTATCTGATGACTTTCTTTATTGCCATTATGGCCTTTATCTACATCAAGCTGGTTAGCCGAGAGATTGAATATTGAGCGGGGTACGGAGACGATGACCAAACCTTCTTTGTTACAGCAGATTTTTATCTACGTGGCTGCGCTTGTCGTCGCCGGGGCCGTACTGGCCCCACCGATTTGGCTCTTTATTTCCAGCATCTCCTCCCCGAGCGAACTCCTGAATGTGCCGGTTCATTGGATTCCCCAGCAGCCCACTTTTGAACGGTATTACCAGATTATTTATGCCACCGGCAGCGACTCGGCGGCTGTCTTCCGGCGCTCTTTGCTCAATAGCCTCATCGTGGCCGGTTCGGTAACGGTTCTCTGTGTGGCGGTGGGCAGCGTGGCGGCCTACTCTTTTGCCCGCATGCGCTTTGCCGGTCATACCAACCTGGTCTATATATTGCTCGTATCTTACATCCTGCCGCCGATCATGCTGGTTGTCCCGCTGTATGGGATTATGGGGGATTTGGGGCTGACCGATACTTTGTATGCCTTGATCATCATCTATTCGGCCTTGATTATGCCTTTTGCCGTCTGGATCATGCAGGGCTTTTTCCAGACGATCCCCCGCGAATTAGAGGAAGCCGCTATGACCGACGGCTGCACCCGGCTGGGCGCCTTTGTGCGGATCATTCTGCCCCTGTCGCTGCCCGGCCTGGTGGCTACCTCCCTCTTCTGTTTTCTATTAGCCTGGGAAGAGTTTCTGATCGCCTTGATTTTTACCTCCAGCCCGCAGGCCAAAACCATCCCGGTGGCCATTGCCGAATTCACCGGCCGCCACGCTATCGA
The DNA here is from genome assembly GCA_964477335.1 of uncultured Caldilineaceae bacterium. Classification (GTDB taxonomy): domain Bacteria; phylum Chloroflexota; class Anaerolineae; order 4572-78; family J111; genus CAYNLK01. The sequence goes on from CAYZHI010000212.1 coordinate 5,742, forward strand.
TTTTGGCATGATGGCGACCGGCGGCGTGATCGCCGCCATCCCGCCGATCCTCATCGCCCTGGTTTTCCAACGCTATCTGATCAGCGGTTTGTCCTCCGGCGCGGTCAAGGGCTAGAATTCATTAAGGAGTACATCCCCATGACTTCTCAAATCGATCCCAAACAACTGCATGAATGGTGCCAGATTCCGGCTGCTGACTTGGTCAACCATCCCCAGGCCAAAGTTTCCCTCTCGCTAGTCTCGACGCCCGACCAAGTCACCCAGGCGTTTGCGCACATGCTACTCGAGGAGGTCAGGCTGGCTAACCGGGCTAACCAACCGCTCCGCTGGATTTTGCCTTGCGGGCCAACCGCCCAGTATCAAATTTTTACCGAAACCGTCAACCAGGAGCGGCTCAGCCTCAAAAACCTCCACATCTTTCATATGGATGATTTCCTCGATTGGCAGGGCCGGTCGCTGCCCCTGGACCACCCCCTTAATCTTAAAGGTTATATGTTGCGCAATTTTTACGGGCGCATCGAGCCTGATTTGAACGTACCGGCTAGCCAGCGCCATTTCCCCGATCCTTTTGATCTTGAAGCGGTCAGCCAGGCCATCAC
>CAYZHI010000213.1:0-6335 GCA_964477335.1 uncultured Caldilineaceae bacterium
CTCTTGCAACTGTTTGAGTTCTGGCTCGATGCCCATAGCGATGATGGCAGCGCCCGGCAGCAGTTTGGTATCGGCGTTGGGATGGGACAGGAGCGTTTGTTGGGGATGGGTTACCGCCAGAACAGCTACTTTCAGCTTGGCTTCACGCAGGGTCAGGCCAACCAGGGGTGATTTTTCGCCGATAATGAACTCGCCCAGTCGCATCTGGTGGTCGCCAAATTCAAGGATGCCATCCAAAAAACTGATTACATTCGGATGGACCAACATCTGGGCGATGCGTTGGCCGGCGGTGGCGTAAGGAGAGATGACCGTATTGGCCCCGGCCTTCTCCAGTTTGGCCACAGACGCCTCTGAATTGCAACGGGTAATTATTTGCAGGTTGGGCGCCAGCCCTCTGGCCGTTAGTACAATGAACACATTTTCGGCATCGGAATTGGCCGCCGCGACCAACGATTTGGCCCGGTCGATGCCGGCTTCAGCCAGAACTCGTTCGTCGGCGGCGTTACCTTGCACTGCCGGTAGCCCCAATTCGTGACATTTTTCAATGGCGGTTTCATCCAGATCGATCACAATCATCGGGAAATCGCGGCGTTTCAATTCCCCGGCCAGGGTGCGCCCCAGTCGACCAAAGCCGCAGATAATGCAGTGGTTGTCGATTTTGCTCAACTCTCTTCGCCTCCTTTGGTCACGTATCTGCTTCATAAAATCTTGCGAAGTTATCAATTGTATCCCATAGGTGACGGCGTAGGATGCAGTCACTACTCCCAAGACGATCAGCCCAATGGTAAAAATGCGGCCTGCTGGCGAGAGCGGCCTGACCTCACCGTAGCCAATGGTGGACATTGTGATGGCAGTCATAAACAGAGCGTCCAACAGCGGCCATTTTTCGATCACCATGTAACCAACCGTCCCCAGGCTGACCATGCCGCCTAAAATTAACATAATGCCCAGAAAAGGATGGACGAAAATTTTGGTGATGCGCTTGACCGGTCGTTGGGAATAGTTTTGTTTAGCCACCGCTGATTATTCGATGATTTTTAAAATATGGGGTGGTACGGCGACAGCCGTGTCGCTCCAACTGACCGCGGCCAGCAGTTGAGCCTGGGCTGCCTCTAATTTACCTGAGTCATTGGCATGAATTGTGAAGAGCGGCTCACCGGCAGTTAACTCTTGCCCTACTTTGACGTGACAGATAATACCTACACTGTAATCAATGGGATCACCTTTCCTGGCCCGGCCGCCGCCCAGGGCTACCCCGGTTTGACCGATCGCGGCCGCATCGATGGCGGCCACCCAGCCACTCCGGGGCGCGGGGATAGTTTCAATCAGCGAGGCGGTAGGAAGCAAGTCGGGCTGGTCAAGTTGGCGCTTATCCCCACCCTGGGCAGTGATCCACTCGACAAATTTGGCCCAGGCCCGGCCATCGTCCAACGAGCCGGCCAACACCTGTTTGGCCTCGGCCAGATTGGCCGCCTTGCCGGCCAGTTCCAGCATCTTGCCGCCGATAACCAGGCAATGTTCCCGAAAATCTGCTGGACCTCCGCCTTGCAAGGTGGCAATCGCTTCCCGTACCTCGAGGGCATTACCAACGGCCGCGCCCAACGGCTGGTTCATATCGGTGAGCACCGCTGCGACCTTCCGCCCAACGCCCTGACCAATCTTGACCATCAGGCGGGCCAGTTCTTCGGCCTGGGCCACGTTTTTCATAAAGGCCCCCCGGCCAACTTTAACGTCCAGCACGATGCCGTCGGCGCCGGCAGCGATTTTTTTGCTCATGATGCTGGCGGCAATCAGGGGCAGACTTTCGACAGTGGCGGTTACGTCGCGCAGGGCGTAGAATTTGCCGTCGGCCGGGGCCAGGTCGGCGCTCTGGCCAGAAACTACCAGGCCATATTGGGCCAGCATAGCCATAAATTGGGCAGTGGTCAGACTGACCTTAAAGCCGCGAATGCTCTCCAGCTTGTCGATGGTGCCGCCGGAGAAGCCCAGCCCGCGCCCGCTCATTTTGCCTACGGGCAGGCCGTGGCAAGCGACCAGGGGGGCAATGACCAGCGTTGTTTTGTCGCCCACCCCGCCGGTGGAGTGCTTGTCGACCACAAAGGGGGCCAGGTGGTGCAGGTTGAGCGTGTCGCCGGAATGGGCCATATGCAGGGTCAGGGCAGTTGCTTCGGCCTCAGTCATGCCGTTAAGCAGCACCGCCATGCACCAGGCGCTGGCCTGATAGTCGGGGATGTCACCGCGGGTGAAGCCATCGACAAAGAATTTCAGCTCGTCGCTGGTCAGCTCCAGTTTGTCTCGTTTTTTGGCGATGATATCTACGGCGCGCATTGGGAACTCCTGTTTAGGGGCCCACGTACAGGTACATGAGGGGTGAACCGGCGTGGTAGTGGAGCAATTGTCGCAGTTCTTCCACCGGACTGGGCCGGTAGACACTGACCCCCAACGCCTCAAAGAAGCCAATCGGACCTTCGTACTCGATGATGCGGGGTTCGCCCTTGATGCCGCCCAACTCGGCGGCCCGGTCGATCACATCGGGCAGGTAACCCAGACTGTCTACCAACCCCATAGCCTGGGCCTGCTGGCCGGTGCAGATGCGCCCGTCGGCAATGGCTCGTACGTCTGCCTCACTCATATTGCGACCCTCGGCGACCACTTTGACAAAGGCGGCATAGGCCTCGTCGATGATCTCCTGCCACAGCTCTTCATCTGCTTCGGTGAACTCCCGGAACGGATTGCCGGTGTCTTTGAACTGACCACTCTTGATGGTGACCGCAGTAATGCCGTACTCTTCGGCAAACTGTTCCACGTTAAGGAACTGGCTGATCACGCCAATGGAGCAGGTCAGCGTATGGGGGCTGGCCCAGATCTCATCGGTCGGGGCCGAGACATAATACCCGCCTGACGCGGCCAGGCTACCCATGGCCGTGATAATGGGTTTTTCCATCGCCTTGATTTGCAGATGAATTTCATCCGAGGCAAAGACGCTGCCGCCGGGACTATCTACAAACAGGATAACGGCTTTGACGTTTGGATCTTCATTGGCCTTTTTGAGATCGTCAATGACCTCCTGGCTAAAGGCAACCATACTGTCGCTGCCAAAGGGGTTAGGCGGAGGCGCTTCGCCGGGCAGAATGGTGCCTTCAACTTTCACAATGGCCACGGCGTCGCCGAAGGCCAGGCCGTCGCTACTGCCTATGCTGTTGGCAACGAGCAAGCCCAGCCCGACAAAACCGCCACAAACCAGTAGCAGCGCCACGGCCAGGCCGATAAGCCAATACCAACTCTTGCGTTTCATTTGTGACTCCTTCAGGATAAACGTGGAGAAATGTCGATAAAGACATTATACCATAGACAAGACTTTGGACACAGTCCCTAAAGCAATTATAATCATTGGCAATCTTAACCAGGAAAGTGATGTCAAGTTGTGGCCGGTAACCATCAGCGCACCGCCGCAGAGATTCAGCAAGACCTGCATCGTGAGTTAAGCCAGCTTCTCAGCGGCGAAGCTCGTCCGGTTGATAAATCAAAAATTGACCTAAAACGGTATCGTCAGGTGCGTTGGTTTTTTGCCACAGCCTTTCTTCAGGTCATCTGGTGGGACATTATTCTCAACCGGCCCTTCTTACGCTGGTTCCGTACGCCGCCTCTACCTCGTTGGCAAAAGATTGCCCGTCGTTACCGCAACCTGGCCGTGGAGATGGGTGGGGTGCTGATCAAGTTGGGCCAGTTTTTGAGCATCCGGGTCGACATATTGCCGCCGGAAGTTACCGGTGAACTGGCCGGCTTGCAGGATGAGATACCTCCTGAGTCGTTCGACGCCATTGCGCTTCAAATCGAAGAGGATTTTGGCCGGCCGCTGGCCGAGATTTTTGAATGGGTTGAACCGACTCCGCTAGGCTCAGCCTCGTTGGCCCAGGCTCATCTGGCCCGGCTGGTCAGCAGTGAGGAAGTGGTCATCAAAGTGCTGCGGCCCGGCATCGACGTGCTGGTGGAGACTGATTTGACCGCTATCGCCCTGGCGGCGCGTTGGCTAAAACTGTACAAGCGGATCAGCACGCGGGTCAATCTGGATTGGCTGGCCCAAGAATTTGCCACTATCACTCGCCGGGAGCTTGATTTTGAGGCAGAGGGGCGTAACGCCGAGCGCTTTGCCGAGAATTTCAGGGACGATCCCCAGGTATACGTGCCCCAAGTCTACTGGCAGTACAGCGCCGCTCGAACCCTGACCCTGGAAAATGTAGATTACATCAAAATCAGCGACCTGGCCGGTATCGAGGCCGCCGGGATTAGCCGGGCCGAAGTGGCCAAGAAGTTTTACAACATCTACATGGAGCAGATTTTTGTCAACAACTTTGTTCACGCCGATCCCCACCCCGGCAACGTTTTTGTCAGGCCATTGCCCCATCCCTCGGAACGGGATATCGCCGACTTTTATCCTGGCGACCCCGTCCCCTACAAACAAAACCGCCCGTTTCAGCTTGTGTTTGTCGATTTTGGGATGATGGTGGAGATTCCGGAGCGATTGCGGGCGGCTTTGCGCGAGTATGCCATCGGCGTGGGTACGCGCGATGCTCACCGGATGGTGCAAGCTTACCGTGATGCCGGCGTTTTGCTGCCGGGGGCGGATCTGAAACGGTTGGAGCAGGCCACCGACGATATGTTTCAGCGCATCTGGGGCATTCGGATGGGGCAGATTCGGGATTTGGCCGAGACCGAGGCGCGTTATTTTCTTGAAGAGTACCGGGACATCGTTTACGAGGCGCCGTTTCAATTTCCAGCCGATATGCTTTTTGTGGTTCGGGCCATCGGCATTCTGTCGGGTATGGCTACCAACCTCGACCTTAATTTTGATCCCTGGGCCGAGACAATCCCTTTTGCCGAACGTTTGGCCAAAGAAGAGCTGCAAAAAGACTGGCGTGGTTGGCTGGCAGAGATTATAGCCCTGGGCCAGCTTATGTTCAGATTGCCAGACCAGTTGGATCGATTTTTGACCCTGGCCCAACAGGGGAATTTAACCATTCAGACTGCCCTGGCTCCGGATGCCCGTAAAATCCTGGAACGGCTGGAGGGCAGCGTAAACCGGCTAAGCTGGATGGTTGTGGCGGTCGGTTTGTTATTGGCCGGGGTGATATTGCGCGCCACTGGCCAGGATGAGCAGCTCGGTTTGGGTTTGATAGTTGCGGCCGGGCTGGTCTTTTTGTGGGGCGCCTTTAGAAAATGAGCAGATTATCCCGTCTCTTGCTGATGCCAGACTTTTTCCGGCTTGGGAAGCTCTGGTTCTTCCGGTTGGTGGTCGGGGATAGCATAAACATGGACCGGTCCTTTTTTACCCTTGACCAATACCGGCCCCAAATCAACAAAATGGACCGGGCTGGTTTTTTTTTGCCGTGAATCCATCATCTCGTACTCTTCCAGCCCGATCACTTTGAGCTGATTTCTTATTCTTGTTTCCAGAGCATCGTAAATTTCCCGGCTGACCATAATGCTGTAGCCAGGCACGTTCCTGGTCAAATCCTGCAATCTCGACGCCAGATTAACCGCATCGCCAATGACGGTATACTCAAACTGCTGTTCTGAGCCAATTGGTCCGGCCACCACCGGGCCGATGCTGATGCCCATACCCACCCGAATCGGCGGTAATCCCAAAATCGTCCAACGTTCGCTGATATCCTCGATGGTTTTCTGCAAGGCCAGCGCGGTCAATAAGGCCGCAGTCGATGATTTTTCGGCCGACTCAGGCAGCGGCGCTCCAAAAAAGGCCAGGATCGAGTCGCCGCCATATTTGCCCACAATCCCGCCCCCCAGGTGGACCTGATTGGCAATGTTGGAGTAATAGTCGTTGAGAAAAAAGACAAGCTGTTCGGTATTGTGGCGTTCGGTAATACGGGTGAAATCTCTGATGTCTATGAAGAGGATACTGACCACTTGCCGCAGCCCCCGAAAATCCAGACCGCGCTCGATCAACGACTCGCGTACTGCCGGCGACATAGTCCGGCTCAATAAATCCTGGCTTCGCTGCAACTCCTCCAGATTGGCCACCATTTTGTTGAAAACCTGGACCAATTGACCGATTTCATCGCGGTGATCTTCACTCACCCGGATGGTAAAATCACCGCGGGCGACCTGTTCGGCGGCGTCGATTATCCGGTCAAAACGCCGGGTAATTTGGCGATTAATGAGCAGAGCCAAACCGGCCGCGGCCAGAAAAGAGGTTGTTCCGATCAGGATCAAATCCAGGGGCGGGGTCTCGCCAGCGATGAGGCTAAAGCCCAACAGGGCCAGTAGAAACAGGCTGAGCATAATGAAAATAGGAGCGCTCACCCAAAATTTTAAGC
>CAYZHI010000214.1:0-6305 GCA_964477335.1 uncultured Caldilineaceae bacterium
GTCATCGAGCGGCTGTAGTCCAGCAGAATGTGCAGGTCGATTCCCTGGGTCGACTCACCCAGTTTGACAAACAGCTCCTCGTGACGGGCGTAGGCATTCCAGTCGACGTGGCGCAAATCATCGCCGGTGGAGTAGGGCCGGTGATCGCTGAAATCGAGGGCCGGACGCAGGATGCGGCTGCGCTGCTCCCCCACCATCACACCCCGTAATGAGGGGGCGGTGCGGAAGTTGAGGCGCTCCAGCCGGTTTAGAAAGCCCTCCTCAAACAACGACAAAGACGCTTTTTTTGCGGGTTCAGCCTGACGACGAAACGGGTTCAAACGCATTCGGCTTACCTGAAAAACCTGGCAATTAGGGTGAGAATGAGACTCAAGACGATACTAATAATAATCATCGAGGTAATGGGCGCATAAAAGTGGAAACCATCTCGCTCGATACGGATATCACCGGGCAGGTGGCCGAACCAACTGAACTTATCTCCGGCGAACCAGAGCAACAGGCCAACTGCAACCAGGATTACCCCAAAAACAACGATGAATTTGCCTAAGGTTACCATCGGATTCTGAAAAAAACCTGAATTTCTAGCTGTTCCCAAATGCTGAAAGTTGAAGACGAAAGCGGGAAAATCTAAGCTCGAGGTGATTGGCGCTCAAAACTACCCAGGTTTAGCGCCTACAGTGTACATCAACTGCCGCTTTGGAGGCAAGCTATCACCGGTTACGGTGTAAAATAGCGCCGGATGATTTCCCGCTTATCCCAGGGATAGCTCAACGGGTCTGGCCCCAAATCGGCGCTGGGGTTGGCCGAGCCGCGGGCAAAGGGCGAGTCGGCGGTGCTCTCCCCAGCGGCTGTCGCTTCAAGTTCGGCCGGTTGCAACACTCGCTCCTCCAGCTCAGGATCGCTTTCGATCTCTAACGGTTGGCCCTCAACGGCCAGCCGTTCAGCCTCCGTTGGCCGGTTGGAGCCAGCCCCAGCGTCAGCGTCACTGGCGCCTTCGCCGCCAGGCCGGGCTTGCTCTGCCGGCGGCGACTGGGTCTCTTCAGCTTCGGCCTGGCCAGGCTTGCTACCCGGTTCGGGTTGGCCTGGCGGAGCCGGTTCAGGAGGAGGGGCCTGCGCCGATTCCTGAGGCGGCTCCTGCAGCGAGTCGAGCGCGTCGGCCAGCTGTTCCAGGGCCTGCGCCGCCTGCTGCAGATTCTCGCCGGTGAGGGCCTGGCTGCCGCGTTGGAGCGGTTCGGTCAACCCCGGCGCATTTTCACCAATGCGGTCGGCGGCCTCCTGCAGCGAGTCGCCCAGGCCGGCCTGGGCCTCAGCCGACAGGTCGCCCAGTTGATCGGCCAGACGGCGCAAAGCTTCGGCCGCGCCGGCCAGATCACCCCGGTCCAGGGCGTCGGCTGCAGCCCGAGTAATGGCCTGGTCGCGCAGCGCATCGGCCAGCGCCTCCAGGGCCGCCTGTAACTGTTCAGGGGTGAGGTTCCGGGCCTGCACCGGTTGAGGTTGGGCAAAAGGGGGTGGAAAAAGCTGCGGATTGGGCGGAACAACTTCATCCGCCCGCGGTTCCGGCAGAGGCGGCGGCAGGGCAACCGCTGTGGCCTGGGGCAGACGAGGATTCAGGGCGTCGAGCAACAACATCGCCCCCATCAGCACCAGCACCCCAATCAAGGCTTGCAACTCCAGCCAGAACAGCCGGCTAAATGTGCGCACATACCGGCGGGCATCCACCACAATACCGACGGCATCCTGGATCAAACGCTGGGCAACCAGATTGTCAGCCCGGCTGACCGCCTGACTGACTTCATAGGCGGTGATCAACTGACTGCGCAGAGCCAGCCGTTCATCCAGACGAAAAGCCATTTTTTTCAAACCGATGGGCCGCATCGCCCACAGCGTTGAGAGCAGAACAATCGCCGCCATCGGGTAAAGCCAGTGTCGCCAATCGACCTGCCAGCCGAACCAGAGGTAACCGGCCATGAAAACGGTCGGTATTAACAGCGCCAACCAGGCCGAGCGCACCAGCCAATAGACAACTCGTCGCCGCCAAAAAGCGGAGCGCAAGCGATGTAATGATCTAAAGAAGGGGAAATCAGCAGCCCGGCGTCTCACGTGAATTCCACCTCAAGTGGATTGGCGCTGTACCTGCTGACCAATCGCCGCAGACCGTTGAAAAGCAGCAAGGCCAGACCAACTGCCAGGAGGGCGTAAGCCAGCAAACTTTGCTTTTGGGCCGATTGGGCCAACAAATCGACCCCTTGCTCGGCCGCCGCTTGATTGTTGAGTGATTGGAGCAGGATGGTGGCCTCGTAGAGCTCCTGATCGGCTTCCAAAAAACGGAGCGACTCAAGCAGTTGCCGGCCGCGGTTTAGCCGGTCGAGCGCCTGTAGGCCCAGTTTGGCCCGGTGAATGTAAATCTGGACCTCGGGAATGCGGTCGCGGTAGCCCAGGGTCTCGTAAGCCTCGATGGCGGCATTGCCGGTGGCAATGGTCAAGTCGTAGTCGCTGGCTTGCAGGGCCTGGCGTGTCTCACTGACCAAAGCGCCAGCAGCCTGGCCCCGGTGAACCTGGGCCAGCAGCGCCTCAGCCTGGGCCAGGGTGTCGGCCTGATTGGTCGATTCCAACAGGGCGATAATCTCGGCTAATTCGGTTTCGGCGTCGGTGTAGGCGCCCTGGTTAACCAGCTCGGTCACCCGGCTCAAATCGTAGGCATAGATGGCGTTGATCTGCCAGCGGCCGTCGAAATATGCGGGCAGGTAAGCCAACCACTCGGCCTCCAACTGGTCGGCCGGTTTGCCGTAGGCTGACTCCAGAGCGGCCCGATAACCGGGCTCCAGGGCGGAGGCTCGCATAAATTGCAGCAAAGCCGGCAAGCCGTAGCGATCGACCAAAAAGGAAACAATCGACAGGGATTGGGGATAAGCCACCTGAGGATCGCTATAAACTTGCCGGGCCTGATCCAATTCGGCCCAGGTAAGCAGGCGACCCTGTTCCTGGGCTTGACGCAGCAAGGCCGGGTCGCTGCCGGCGCGGTCATCCGGCTGTTCCAGATATTGGGCAATCCCTTCCTGAAAACCGGCGGTCAACTTGCCATCGGACAGGTGGGAGGCAAAAAAGTGGGTCAACTCGTGGCGGATGTTGTTGGCCAGTTCCGCGTCCGTTAGCTCAACCGTCCGGGGAGCAGCAATGGCGATTTCCTCGCGGTTGTTGAGCGCATGGGCAATCACCCCGGTAAGACGTTCGGCGATGGGATTGACCTGGTAGTAACTTGCTTCGGTTGGGAAGAGGCGCAAGTTGATCGGCGTAGCCAGTTCTGTTTCAAAAATGGTGGCCAAATCCTGGTAGACATCATCCACAAAAACGGCGTAGCGCTCGGCTTCGGCCACACCGCAAACGCAATCAATTGCTCTGTCATCGATTTTAACGCTTTCGGCGTAAACGATGAGGAAGTTTTTGCTCTTTAACTCACGCCAGTCGATCTGGCCAACTTCAGCATCTGGCTCGGGGGACTGAGCAAAGGCCGAAGCCGGCAACCACACTCCCAAGAACAGAAGCAGGACAAACAGAGTTAGCAACTTTTTTGGCAAAACAGTTTTCTCCCCAATGAGCTGCAACTTCTGACGGTCGAGATCAAACAAAAGCGTGCAGTATCAGCAGAGCCAATTTTTGGTAGCAGAGGCATCCCTATGCCTCTGCGGGTGGGCACTGAGTATGGCTACTGCACACGGGCATAATAGGGGTACTATAGACAGCCAACTGCGGATTGTCAAGCATAATACTCTTTGCCAATCGTACGCCAAACCGACTCTGGGCTTGCTATCTGACCATTGACCGCCGCTCGCCGATGGCTAATGGTGGTCAGCTTTCTTCTTCATTCGCCGGCTGATCTGGCTCGATTTGCTCAAAGCCGGGACAATAGAAGACCGGCAATACCGGGTACTTGCTGAAGCGAGGGTCGGTTTTGGCCCGCTGGCACATGACAAAATAGCTACCTTTAGCGCTTTTGACTACGTGAACGTGTTTGCAGGCGGCGCACAGGCCGATGGTAGAGGGAAGTTTCATGGGCCAGAGTGTAGCACGGATTGGCCGGAAGCAAAAATTCTTGATTTTTCGGCGAGCCTATGCTACTATCAACTCAATTGACTCCTGATCTGCGGGGAACACGTATCTGAATGAGTTTTAGAAGCTGGTGGCAAGACCACCCACATTTTTTGGAACAGCTGTACCGGTTCACCGAACGACTTTTCTTGGGCCTGGATCCCCTCTGGTCACGGTTGGGTTACCGGCGGGTCGAGCGGCTTATCCAACCATTTGAAGATATCGCCAAGAAAGTAATGTTCGATTGCCGGGTGTGCGGCCAGTGTATTCTGCATTCGACGGGGATGACCTGCCCAATGACCTGTCCCAAAAATCTGCGCAACGGGCCGTGCGGCGGGGTGCGGGCTAACGGCCACTGTGAAGTGATCCCCGAGATGAAATGCGTGTGGGTGGAGGCTTATGAACGGTCTCTTGAAATGCCAATCTATGGCCAGGAAATCAAGCTGATCCAGCCCCCTATGAATTGGGAACTTCAGAACAGCTCGGCCTGGGTCAATATGCTGACCGGCGAAGATAAAAAAGTACCTCCAGGATGGTATGACGATGATGGAGATCACCGCCCCTAGCAAATCTACTGCTGACAGTATGAAAGCCGGTTCCCGGCTGGAGCGCGTGCTGCGTTCCGGCCGTTTTGCCATCACCGCCGAGTTGAACCCGCCCGACAGCGCCGATCCCCAGGCCGTGTACGAGGCGGCGCTGGTGCTGGCGGAGGTAGCCGATGCCATCAACGCCACCGACGCCTCCGGCGGGAACGTGCATATGTCAAGTGTGGCTATTTGCGCCCTGCTGACCCGGGCCGGCTATGAGCCGGTGCTGCAAATTGCCTGCCGGGATCGCAATCGTATCGCTATTCAGGGCGACATTTTGGGCGCGGCGGCGATGGGCGTGAAGAACATCCTTTGTTTGACCGGCGACGACGTTTCCAACGGTGACCAGCCCCAGGCCAAGCGGGTCTTTGATCTCGACTCGATTCGGCTACTGCGCACGGCCACCATTATGCGCGACAAGGGCATGTTCCTGAGCGGGCGCAAGCTGGAGGTCAAGCCGCGGGTTTTTCTGGGCGCCGCCTCCAACCCCTTTGTGCAGCCGTACGATTGGCGACCGTTGCGATTGGAGAAAAAGATCAAAGCCGGCGCCGATTTCATCCAGACGCAATATTGCTATGATCTGCCCCGCTTCAAGAAATTTATGCAGCAAGTCCGCGATATGGGGCTGCACGAACAGGTCTTTATTCTGGTTGGCGTCGGTCCGCTACGCTCGGCCAAGGGCGCCGAGTTTATGCGCAACCGGGTGCCGGGCGTGATCATTCCCGACGAAATTGTGGACCGGTTGCAAAAAACGCCCAAAGAAAAGCAGGCCGCCGAGGGCAAGCAAATCTGCATCGAGATCATCCAGCAAGTCCGGGAGATCGAGGGGGTGGCCGGAGTGCACCTGATGGCCTATCGCCAGGAGGAGCTGGTGGCCGAGATCATCCGTGAGGCCGGCCTGCTGCCGCGACCGCGGCTGAAAGAGGAGCCAATTCCTCGCAGTTTTGAGGGCGAGATGGAAATGCTACGGCGGCAGGCTGCGGTGGCTGCGGAATGACCGTTTACGAGCAGCGCTTGCGGCGCGACTCTGATTTGATGCTGCGCGAGGCCAGCCTGTACTTTCAAGGGCAAGGCGACCTCTATAAAACCTTGCAAGAACTGGCCCAACGGCTGGGTGAAGCCGGTATCCCTTACGCCTTGATCGGCGGCCTGGCCCTGGCCCAACACGGCTTTGTCCGTATGACGGAAGACATCGACATTCTGTTGACGCCGGCCGGATTATCTGCTTTCAAAGAGAAATTTCTGGGCCGCGGCTATGCTTTGGCCTTTAGCGGGGCCAAGAAAACATTCCGGGCGACTGAAACCGGCGTCCGGATTGAAGTGATCACCAGCGGTGAATATCCGGGAGACGGCCTACCCAAAGCCGTCTCTTTTCCCAATCCGCAAACAGCCACCCTCGAACAAAGCGGCTACCAGGTCATTAAATTGGAAAAGCTGATCGAATTGAAACTGGCCTCCGGGATGACGGCCCCGCACCGCCGTCGCGACCTAGCCGATGTGCAGGATTTGATCCGGGTACTGCACCTGAGGGCTGATTTTACCGAAAAACTGGATCCAAGCGTGCGCCCCCTCTATATCCAATTGTGGCAAGAGGCGCAAACGATTGATGGTTTTCACGAAGAGGGCGAATAA
>CAYZHI010000215.1:0-6305 GCA_964477335.1 uncultured Caldilineaceae bacterium
AGTACTATGCGCCTGACGGTGAGAAGTGCAGCCTGGCCAACAGCCTGCGTGGTACGGCAAACAAGATCAAAATCGACGGGGTTATCCCGGTAAATATGAACTTCATGCAGTTCTTTGGCTTCCGCCAGGTGCCGGTTTGGGATCAGGCCGTAGCTCAGAACATCACCAACCTCGACGTGGCCGTCGTCTTCGATATCTCCGGCTCTATGCAGTTCGACACCGTCTGTTACGGCTGCTACGAAATCTATGGGGACGGCAGCCAACCCTGGACGAACCTGACCCACACCGACTATCCCAACCCCTCCTTTGTGAATCCGGTTCCCACTAACCACCTACCCCGGGGTACCATGACCGACCCCAATAACGGTGGGGTGGGCGACAACGCCGGCAACCTGTGCGAAGGCCGCGATGGCAACACCGTCGATTATTACACTGGCATCGGGGCCGGTTCGCGACGCTTCATCATCATCGAGGGCGAACTCTACTCGCTCAATACCTCGGTGCTGTACGGGCCGCTGCGCCAGCCCGGCTCCGGTTACTGGGCCATCCAGCACACCAACTGGCGCACCATCCTCCGCATGATGGGCGAAACCTGGGATCCGGATAGTACCTACGAAGTTGGCGCTACGCCTATCTTGCCAACCTACAGCCGCGGTTCGTGGGTGTCGCACCACCCCTACGTCAGTTGGGCTATCGCCGATATCCCCTTTGGCCACGACTATACCCTGGCCGAGGTGCAGGCCGACCCTGACGGCGCGCCCAGCCTGGAGTATGATTTCATCACCTCCGGCCAGCCCACCCTGCTCTGGAACGACAACGGCGATACTCGCATCTGGGCCAGGGTGCAGGCCGGCGGCAACTGGGCCGATACCACGGCGCTGTACTGGGCCGTGTACGACTATACCGACCTGCAGAACAACGGCGCGGCCGGGGCCACCCCGCTGAATGGGGCCATTCAAACGCCCCGGACCAGCCCGGTGCGCGGCCCGAACTACGGCGGCGCCGATAGCGGCAAATGGCGCTGGATCGAGTTGACCCGGGCCGGGCTGAACCTGGAAGACACCGCCCGGACTAAATATACCTTGAAAATTTGGGCCGGCGGCCCCGGCTATGATATCGACCAGATCGTCATCGGCAACGCCAATGACACCGGCTTTACCAGCAACTACAGCGGCGGCGCGGCGGCGCGGGTCCAGGCCACGGCCGGCTCGGCCTTCCGGCAGGCCTGCAATCGCTGCAACGGCATGTATGGGTTGACCGTCGACAAGGCCGACTGTGAGTCGCCCAGCGACAACGGCTGGTACGACCCGCTCCTGTTCACCCAGGGCCAGGTGGGGCAAGACCTGACCAATCCTGACATCAACAAACTGTTCAGCGGTTACCAGCCGTTGCGCAGCGCCAAGGAGGCCCTTAAGCGCTTCATTACCAAGCTCAATCCCCAGTTCGATCAGGTGGGGGTGGCCACGTACAGCACCAGTACGTTGTCGGTTGCTCAGGGCGGCCGGATGGAGTTGCGCTGCCGCCGGCGCTATAGCGCCGACACCTGTTTTCAGGGCACCAACACCATCAGCTTCACCGAAGTGCTGGAAGTGGTGGAAAAGGTGCCCCCTAACGGCAGCACCAATATCGCCCGGGGGATGGTGCGCGGCTTGGAGATGCTGGGCATTAACGCCGACAATGTTGATGCCGCTGACTGGGCTGATTACAACGACTGCAGCGACGACGACGACCATTGCAGCCGGGGGGGGTCGGCCCGGCGGATCATGATTGTGATGACCGACGGGGTGGCTAATCAGACCCACAATAGCACTTGCGATGACGTGGACCTCTACACGCCTAACGGACCGAACGCGGATGAAAACAGGGCTCAAGATTGCGCCATGTTTTATGCCCAGATCGCTGCCCAGAACAACATCACCATCTATACCATCGGCCTGGGCAACGGCGTGGACACCCGCTTCTTGGAGACCATCGCCAAGCTGCCCGGCTCGGATGGGGAATATTTCGCTGCGGTCTCGGCGGCCCAATTGGATGATATTTTTGACACCATCCTGAACAGTATCTCGGTTCGCCTGATCCAGTAGGCGGGTCAGCAGCCTCACATTACCACCCAAAAGGCTGTGGCTCATGTTGAGAACAAGTGCTTATTATGTAGGGGCGCAAGGCCTTGCGCCCCTACCAGGCGCTTGTATTTAATATGAGCGAAGGCTGTTTGAAAAGCATGTCATTTCGAGCCGTCGTAGACGGCGAGAAATCCCTAAAAGGTAACATTTTCGAGTTTGGTTTCAGGGATTTCTCGGCCTGCGGCCTCGAAATGACATGCTGCGAGTCCACATCACGCACAACATTACCACACTTTTTACCCAATGCTTTTTGTTATGTCAAATAACTTCCGGCTACGTCTTGACTTTTTCCGCCAAAGTGGGTATCATACATATGCTAGCGTCCTTTTCGTCAAATCGAGACGAAGAGGGGAGTAAAATATGCAACGTGGCAGACTGTTAATCATTTTGGGCATCATTTTGGGTCTGGCAACGGTGGCCGCGGTCGCCTTTTTGTTGTTGCAAGGGGGCGGTGGTGGTGTTCCCTTTGCCGCTGAAGAGCCGACGCCAACGCCGGGCGCCCTGCCGGAACCGACCGGGCCGGAGCTGACCGAAGTCATCGTGGCCCTCCAGCCCATTGGCCGCGGCTCGGCCTTTGTGCAGGGTTCGATTGGCCGGCGGGAGTGGCCGGCCAACAATGTGCCGCCGGAGATCATTGCCGATGAAGCCGAAACGATTGGCAAGGTGGCGAAAACGGAGATTGTGCAGGGCCAGGTGATCGTGCGCAGCATGCTGGCCGATGTGGCCGGCGAACGGGAAGCCTCCTTTCTGGTGCCGCCGGGGCGGGTGGGTGTGGCCTACCCGATCAATCGCCAGACCAGCGTGGCTTACGCGGTCCAGCCGGGCGACTACGTCGATATTTTGGTGACCGCATTCTTTGTTGACGTGGATGAAGAGTTTCAGACCACCTTGCCCAACAAGCTCAGCTTTATTGTGCCGGAGCTGGATCCGGAAACAGGCGAAGATACCGGCCGTTTTACCTTGAGCGAGCCAATCGACCAGGGCCGGATAGAACTCTTTTCCGGCGATATTCCGGCGATAACCTTTCCCCGCGAACCTCAGATTCCGCGGCGGGTGGCTCAGTTGACCGTGCAGGCCGCCAAGGTCATCCGGGTGGGTCCCTGGATCGAGCCGCCTCCACCGCCCACGCCGGAGGGCCAGCCGGAGGACCAGCCGACGCCAACGCCTACCCCCGCCGTACCCGACATTATCACCCTGGCCGTTACACCCCAGGACGCCTTGGTCATGTTGTGGCTGCGCCAAAGTGGCATCTACAATGAGTTAGCCCTGCGCGCCGCCGGTGAAGAGAATGCCGACCACTTGACCGAAGCAGTTACGTTGCAATATATGTTGACTCGCTTCAACATCGCCGTGCCGCCTAAGATCGAGTTTATTATGGCTACCTCCATAGCTGATATTCAAGAACAAGATATCCAGATTGTCGAGACTGTTCAGGAACAGCAACCTGCTCGCTAAAGGAGCGCCTGGCGACAAATTCGGAGCGATAGTAGTCAAAAATTTTTCGGAATAGATTTCGGTCATTCCCACCGCCACGTTGCTTGTTTTGTTTCGGTTTGGAGCGAGGTTATGCACCAACCAAACCGGTTGACCATGCTGATGGGTCAGTTCTATTAAGGTTGAGGTTAAAAAAGGAGTCCACTGCTCTTGGACTCCTTTTGAACCTTTTTAGAGGCATTGAAAAATTTTATGTTAAGGTACTAGCCCATGTCACGAACAGTTGCCCCTCTACCTGAAACACCCGGTACTGGCGAAAAAATACGTCTGCTGATTGTAGACGATATTCCAGAGACGCGCGAAAATCTTCGCAAGTTGCTTTTCTTTGAGTCGGATATCGATGTGGTTGGCGCGGCCGTCAACGGTGAGGAAGGTATTGAGATGGCCGTTGAGCTAAAACCCGACATCGTGCTGATGGATATCAATATGCCGGGGGTAGATGGGATCACAGCCAGCGAAAGGATTTCGCAGGCTGTGCCGTTCTGCCAGATCATCATGATGTCGGTGCAAGGGGAAGCTGATTATCTGCGCCGGTCGATGTTGGCCGGCGCCCGAGAATTTTTGATCAAGCCCTTTTCTAGCGACGAACTGGTCAGCAGTATTCGGCGGGTGTACCAGTTGGGGGCCAGCCGCCGCCAGGCCATGCCGGCGATGGTGCAGACAGGCGTTGGCGCAGCGGCTAAGGCAGAGGCTAAAGCTCAAGCCGCCGGGAAGGTTGTTACTGTCTTTAGCGCCAAAGGCGGGGTTGGTTGCAGTACGATTGTGGTCAATTTGGCTATTGCCTTGCAGCAAAGCGGCACCAGTAAGGTGGCCATAGTTGATACCAGCCTGCAATTTGGGGATATTGGCGTGTTGCTAAATCTGTATGCCAGCCGGACCATTGCCGATTTGGCCTCCCTGGCCGATGAGTTAGATGATGAGTTGATCAATGACATCTTTCTGTCACATAGTTCCGGGGTCAAGGCTTTGCTGGCGCCGCCTCGCCCGGAAGTGGCTGATACGGTTACCCCTAGCCTGGTTAGCGATGTAATTGATCGTCTCAGGACGATGTTTGACATTATTCTGATTGATACCGGCAGCGTCCTAGACGATGTGGTCTTGAATGTTCTGGATATATCTGATAAAATAATTGTAGTAACCACACCAGAAATACCGGCTATCAAGAATGCCAAGCTCTTTTTTGAAGTTACCGAGGCCCTTGAATACGAGCGTGAGCGGATTATGTTCATTCTGAACAAGGTGGACAAACGGATCAATATTCGCGCCGAAGATATTGAGGCCAACCTCAAATACAAAATCGAGGCCCAACTGCCGTTTGATGAAAGAACGGTCACTACTTCAGTGAATCAGGGCATCCCGTATGTGTTAGGCAACAAGAACAGCCTGTTGTCGCAAGCAACAATAGCTATGAGCAAGCATTTGTTAAAATCTCTTGAAGAAATTGACTGATGGTATCGAGATAGGTGTTGACAACAGGTTGGCGCTATTCATATACCAAACGCATTTTAAAATTTCCGTAGCTGACGCACGCTTCGCGTATGCGTCAGCGGACGGGCACACTTGCACCTGCGGCGCGCGAAGCGTTCGGATGCAGGTGTAGGGATGCCGTCCTACAGAAATTTTAGCGTGCGCTTAGCATAAATTATTGTGGCAAAAGGGTTAAAGGGTAAGGTCTATTATGTCTTTATTGAAGCGAATCGAGCGAACACAACAGCCTGCGGAAAGGGAGGGTCGCCCCAGTAGTAGCGCGCCAACTCCGGTCAGACCAAAGCCGACCGGCCGGCGGCCCGTACCCACTTCCCAAAATCGAGATGCCTTCAAAGACCTGAAGGAGCGCGTCCAGGACAAGCTTATTGCCGAACTTGATCCGGCGATGGATGTATCGCGCACCGATGAGGTTCGCCAGACTATCCAGGATTTGTTTGACCAGGTCTTGACCCAGGAAAATATCATTCTGAGCCGGCCAGAGCGAGAACGGCTGTTTGAAGGGATCGTCGCCGAGATTCTGGGTTTTGGTCCGCTTGAACCTTTGTTGGCTGATGAAAATGTTAGTGAAATCATGGTCAACGGCCCGGAAAAGGTGTTTGTCGAGCGCAAAGGTAAACTTTCTAAAACAACTATAGTCTTTGAGAACAACGAGCACGTGATGAAGGTCATCGACCGGATTGTATCACCGCTGGGACGCCGGGTTGACGAAAGTTCGCCTTACGTTGACGCCCGTTTGCCGGACGGTTCGCGCGTTAACGCCATTATTCCACCGCTGGCCCTCAATGGTCCCACTCTGACCATTCGCAAATTTGAGAAAGATCCCCTGACCATTGATGACCTGGTTAAGTTCGGCTCGATGTCGCCTGAAGTGGCCGAGTTTTTAAAGGCCTGTGTGATGGCCAGGCTGAATATTGTGGTGTCTGGCGGCACCGGTTCAGGTAAAACGACGTTGCTAAACGTGCTTTCCTCGTTTATCCCCAACGACGAGCGCATCATTACCGTTGAAAATGCGGCCGAACTACAATTGCGGCAAGAACACGTAGTAACCCTGGAGTCGCGCCCACCCAATATTGAGGGTAAAGGCGAAGTAACCATCCGGGATCTGGTCATTAATACCCTGCGTATGCGTCCTGACCGGATCGTGGTCGGTGAGTGTCGAGCCGGTGAGACGCTGGACATGTTACAGGCGATGAATAACGG
>CAYZHI010000216.1:0-6272 GCA_964477335.1 uncultured Caldilineaceae bacterium
GGTTGACCGGGTCGATCATCCGAATTGCCAGGCGATGCTGGATACCTTCCACATGAACATCGAAGAAAAATCCCTGGGTGATGCCATTCGCGCCGTTGGGCCGCGACTGCGCCATTTCCACGCCTGCGAAAATGACCGGGGCACGCCGGGCACCGGCAATGTTGCCTGGGACGACGTGGCTCAGGCCCTGAAGGATATCAATTACAATGGTCCGGTCATCATCGAGTCCTTTACCGACAAAGTCAAGAGCATTGCCCGGGCTGCGGCTATCTGGCGGGTGTTGGCGCCCAGCCAGGATAGTCTGGCGTTCGACGGTCTGAAGTTCTTGAGGAAGAAATTTGCATAGGAGGGAGATCGAACATGCCCAAAAAGGTTAAAGTAGCGATTGTTGGGTTAGGCTTTGGGGCTGAGTTTATCCCCATCTATCAGCGACATCCCGACGCCGAGATGTACGCCATCTGCCAGCGGAATGAAGAAAATCTTAATAAGATTGGCGATCAATTTGGGGTTGACAAACGGTATACCAGTTTTGAAGCGTTGATTGCCGATAAAGAAGTTGATGCCGTCCATATCAACTCCCCGATTGCCGATCATGCCTGGATGGCAATTGCGGCTCTGAAGGCCGGCAAACACGCTGCCTCTACGGTGCCGATGGCCACCACTGTTGCCGAATGTCTTGAAATTGTCAAGGCCAGCAAAGAAGCCAAAAAAGTCTATATGATGATGGAAACGGCCGTTTATACCCGCGAGTTCCTCTATGCCAAGGATCTGGTTGAAAGCGGTAAACTGGGTAAAATCCAGTTTTTACGCGGTTCCCATCAGCAAAATATGGGCTTGCCCGGCTGGCCGGCCTACTGGTATGGTTTTCCGCCGATGCATTACGCCACCCATGCGGTCAGTCCGCTGCTGGCTCTGGCCAAAACCACGGCCGAGTATGTCATTTGCCACGGCTCCGGACGGATCAATGAAGAATACGTCAAAAAGTATAATTCGCCTTTTGCCGTTGAAACGTCAACGATGAAGCTGCGGGACTCCGATCTTGTCGCCGAGGTAACCCGGTCGCTCTTCGATACCATTCGGCAATACCGCGAAAGTTTTGACGTCTACGGGACCAAACTTTCATTTGAGTGGGAGCAGGTGGCTGAAGAAGGGATGGTCATCTTTTCCGGTTTTGAAGATGCCGAGCGCATAAAAGTGCCGGATTTTGGGCATTTATTACCCAAAGAGATTGCCCCCTTTACCCTGGGTGGAGTTTACGATAAGGAGCATGAGCACACCTCCTTTATCCAGGGCAGCGGTCACGGCGGCTCGCATCCCCATATGGCCCATGAATTTGTGCGAGCCATTGTGGAAGAAAGAGAGGCGACGGTGAATGCAGCTACCGCAGCCAACTGGACAATGGCCGGCATTTGCTCGCACGAGTCTGCCATGAAGGGGGGGCAGAAGATAGAAATTCCAGTTCCAGCTTAGGAATGAGTTCCAAATAACCTGCTCATTTCATAGGAGATTAGAGATTAGAGATTCCCGGCCAATAATTCCTTAATCTCCAATCTCCCAATCTCTAATCTCGGCAAATATTTCACCGATTACAGTTAATTCATAAATCTTTTCAGGAGGATAAAAAAATGGCACGACCTGTTACTCTCTTCACCGGCCAATGGGCCGACTTACCGCTGGCAGACCTGGCTAAAAAGGTCAGCGGCTGGGGCTACGATGGCCTGGAGCTGGCTTGCTGGGGCGATCACTTTGAGGTAGACAAAGCCCTGGAAAGCGATAGCTACGTAAGACAAAAACGTGACCTGCTGGAAAAATATGGGCTGAAATGCTGGGCCATCAGCACCCACCTGGTGGGCCAGTGCGTTTGTGACCTCATCGACGAGCGCAACAAGAGTATCCTGCCGCCCCGCCTGTGGGGCGACGGCGACCCTGAAGGCGTCCGCCAGCGCTGCGCCGAAGAGGTCAAAAATACCGCTCGCGCTGCGGCCGCCTTTGGCGTCAAGATTGTCAATGGCTTCACCGGCTCATCTATTTGGCATTTAATCTATTCCTTCCCGCCCAACGATTTTAGCAAAGTGGAGGCCGGTTACAAGGACTTTGCCGACCGCTGGAACCCGATTATGGATGTGTTCGACGAAGTTGGGGTAAAATTTGGGCTGGAAGTTCACCCCACCGAGATCGCCTATGATTTTGTGACCACCCAGAAAGCTCTGGAAGCGATTGGTCGCCGCCCGGCCTTTGGCATCAACTTTGACCCCAGCCACTTCGCCCACCAATTCCTCGACTCGGCGGCCTTTGTGATGGAATTTGCCGACCGGATTTATCACGTCCACGTCAAAGACTCTAAGAAACGGGTCAGCGATGGCCGCCATTCGATTCTCGGCTCTCATCTGCAATTTGGCGACCCGCGGCGGGGCTGGGACTTTGTATCGCCCGGCCACGGGGACGTGGATTTTGAAGAGCTGTTCCGGGCGCTCAACCGTATTGGGTATCAAGGGCCGTTATCGGTGGAGTGGGAAGACAGCGGCATGGATCGCGACTGGGGCGCGCCCGATGCCCTGGCCTTCATCCGCCGCACCGACTTCGCCCCATCGGCGGTGGCCTTTGACGCGGCCTTTGCCTCTGAATAGTAAATCAAAAATTCCACCTTTTTGTTGACCAAATGGGGGCGGACGGTGGTTCGCCCCTATTGTTACCCACAGTTTCTAAGGAGTTTGACCATGGCAGGAATATTTCGATTCTCGTTTGGCCCGTGGAATATTCACGAGGGGGCCGACCCCTTTGGCCCGCCGGTGCGGCCAACGGTGGCGTTTGCGGAAAAGCTGGCCCTCTACAAGAAATTGGGTTTTGAGGGGGTTCAATTTCACGATGATGATGCTGTCCCTCATCTGAACGATCTGACCGGCCCCCAAATCCAGAAAGCCGCTAAAGAATTAGCCACGGTGTTGGACGGCGAGGGCCTGGTAGCCGAGATTGTCGCTCCCCGGCTGTGGGAGGACCCGCGGACCATCGACGGCGGCTATACGTCTAATAATGAAGCGGAGCGGCAGTATGCCATCGAGCGCAGTTTGCAATGTATCGATATTGCCAGGGCGCTAAATTGTAAAAAAATTGTGTTGTGGCTGGCTCGGGAAGGAACCTACATCCGGGAAGCTAAAGATGCCTCCAAGGCGGTTGAACTACTGGTGACCGCCATTAACAAAATGTTGGCCCACGATCCGGATATTAGAATCCTGATCGAACCGAAGCCCAACGAGCCGATGGACCTGGCTTATATCCCCACTATCGGCCACGCCATTGGCCTGGCTTACCTCACCAACGAACCGGCCCGGGTTGGCGCCCTGGTCGAGTCGGCCCACGCCATTCTGGCCGGGCTGGATCCCTCGGATGAAATGGCCTATGCTCTGGCCCACCAGAAGCTCTGGAGCGTTCACCTGAATGACCAGAACGGCTTGAAGTTTGATGAAGACAAATCGTTTGGGGCCGTCGATCTCCGCCGGGCTTTTATGCAGGTGTGGGTGTTGGACCGCCGTGATTACGGCCAAAATGGGGAATTTGTCGGTCTCGACGTTAAAGCGATGCGGACCCAGAAAGCTGACGTGGCCACGCAGCATCTGGCCAATAGCCGGGAAATCTTTTTGGCCTTGCTGGATGTTGTCAGGAGCCTGGATAACAATCGCATCGCCGCCCTCATCGCCGAGCGGAACTATGAGCTGCTGGAGATCGAGATTGTGCGGGCGTTGCTTGGCCGGAAATGAGGTCGGCGCAGGATGAAGATCATTATCACGGCCGGCGACGTAACTTTACCGGCAGAACTGAACAACAGCCCAACCGCTCGCCAGATTGGGGAGGCCTTGCCTTTGACCGGTAACGCCAATATTTGGGGCGACGAAATCTACTTTGAAATTCCGGTAATGGCCAGCCAGGCCCACGATGCCCGGGTGGAAATGGAAGTTGGGGAGCTGGCCTATTGGCCGGTGGGTCAGGCTTTTTGCATCTTTTTTGGTCCAACGCCGGTTAGCTTGGACCAGCGACCACGGGCTTACAGCCCGGTTAATGTGGTAGGCCGGGCGCTTGGCGACGCCAGCCAGTTTCGAGCGGTCAAACGTGGCGCGTTGGTCCGTCTTGAACGGGCCTGATAATCTACTCAATGATGAAAAAAGAGGGAAGTCCAATCGACTTCCCTCTTTTTGTTGAGTTAGTTTCAATTAGGTCAACATTGACCCAGGCATTGATTTATTGTCATCCACCGATGAAGAACCCTAAAATACCACCTGGCCCGATCTGGGCAATAAGGCCGGCAAAAACAATCGACACCATCGACATCAACTTGATCAAGATGTTGAGCGAAGGGCCAGTCGTATCTTTAAAAGGTTCGCCGACAGTATCGCCGACAACGGTAGCCTTGTGCGGGTCCGAACCTTTACCGCCATAAGCGCCTTTTTCGATATGTTTTTTGGCATTGTCCCAGGCCCCGCCGGAATTAGCCATCATGACTGCCACGGCAAAACCGGTCGCCAGGCCGCCGGCCAACAACCCCATTACCCCGGCCACCCCAAAAAGTAGGCCAACAGCCACCGGCACCACAATCGCCAGCAGGGAGGGTACAATCATCTCTCTTTGGGCGCCGGCAGTGCTGATGGCCACACAGCGAGCGTAATCAGGCCGTTGGGTACCCTCTAGGATGCCGGGGAACTCCTTGAATTGTCGGCGCACTTCCTGCACCATCGCCCCGGCGGCGCGGCCAACTGCGCTCATGGTCAAAGCCGCGAATAAGAAGACGGTCATAGCCCCGGCAAACAAACCGATCAGGACGGCCGGATTCAGTAAACTGATATCGTAATAGACGGCAAAATCCTGCAAGGTCATCTTGGCGACCTCAACGATATCGCCGCTACAGCCGGCGGCTATTTCTTCCCCAAGGCAGAGCGTCTCCTTATCGGCCAGATGCAGCAGCGCATAGCGAATTTCTTCCAGGTAAGCGGCCAGCAGGGCCAGCGCCGTCAGGGCGGCTGAGCCAATGGCAAAACCCTTGCCGGTGGCGGCGGTGGTATTACCCACTGCGTCAAGCTGGTCGGTGCGACGCCGCACTTCCGGCGGCAGGTGGGCCATTTCAGCATTACCGCCGGCGTTGTCGGCGATAGGGCCGTAGGCATCGGTGGCCAGGGTGAGGCCAAGCGTCGAGAGCATCGCCACCGCCGCCAGGCCAACGCCATACAGTCCTAACAGGGAATTTTGAGCGCCGCCGGGCAGATAGTAACTGATGACGATACCAATCATCACTGCCACGATCGGAATACCGGTTGAACGCATGCCCACGGCCAGCCCCTCAATAATTACCGTGGCCGGTCCGGTTAAACTCTGTTGGGCAATGCCCTTGGTCGGCTTATATTCGTCGGAGGTATAATAGGCGGTAGCCAGACCAATGACAATGCCAACCGCTAAACCGGCCACAATCGCCAACCATAACATCAGGGGATCGTTCAATTGCAGCAGATAGACGATCCCCAGGCCGACAATGGCGATCCCAATCGAACTGTAGGTGATGCTTTTGTTAATGGCGCCCATTAGTTCGCCCATCGTGGCATCTTCTTTGGCTCGAACCAGGTAAATGCCAATAATCGACAGCACTACACCCACTGCGGCCAGGGCCAGCGGGGCCGCCAGGTATCTGAGCTGCAGACTTATTTCCTCAATCCCGGCTGGCAGAAAAGCCCCGTTGGTCCGGCTCACTTCGGTGGCGACCGCGGCCACGCCCAGAGCCGCTGTGGCCAGAATTGAACCGGCGTAAGATTCGTACAGGTCGGCGCCCATGCCGGCCACGTCGCCCACGTTATCGCCTACATTGTCGGCAATAGTAGCCGGATTGCGGGGGTCGTCTTCGGGGATGCCGGCTTCTACTTTACCCACCAGGTCGGCGCCCACATCGGCCGCTTTGGTGTAGATGCCGCCGCCGACGCGGGCAAAGAGCGCCTGGGTCGAGGCGCCCATGCCAAAGCTCAGCATGATGGCGGTAATCTGGGGCAGGGGATTGGCATCAAAGAAGCTGGCCGGAAATAAATAGTACAAAATCAGGAACCAGGCGCTAATGTCGAGCAGGGCAAACCCAACCACAACCAGACCCATCACCGCGCCGGCCCGGAAGGCCACCTGCAAGCCGTCGTTCAAACTCTGGCGGGCGGCATTGGCGGTGCGGGCCGAGGCATTGGTGGCTGTTTTCATGCCGAAAAAGCCGCACAAGCCGTATAAAAACCCGCCGGTAATAAAGGCAAAGG
>CAYZHI010000217.1:0-6255 GCA_964477335.1 uncultured Caldilineaceae bacterium
GGATATTTGGGCACGGCCTGGGGAAAGGGCCGGTAGACGGCCTTGCGATAGCCCAGGCCGGACTCGAACACGTTGTCGATGACCTTGCGGGGGCACTTCTCTTCGCAGATGCCGCAGCCGGTGCAGGTGGCCTCATTGACGTAGCGCGCCTTCTTGCGCACGATCACGGTGAAGTTGCCGACATACCCATCCACCCGTTCGACCTCGCTCCAGGTCAACATAGTGATGTTGGGGTGGTCGCCCACCGACACCATCTTGGGGGTGAGAATACAGGCCGAGCAGTCGAGGGTGGGGAAAGTTTTATCGAACTGAGCCATATGGCCGCCGATGGTCGGTTCCCGTTCCACCAGATAGACGTGGAAACCGCTATCGGCAATCTCCAGAGCGGCCTGAATTCCGGCAATGCCGCCGCCGACTACCAGCGTGGCCGGATGAATGGGCACGTGCAGCGGTTCCAGGGGTTCAAGGAAGGCCGCTCGCTTCACCCCGCCGGCCACCACCGCTTTCGACTTTGCGGTGGCCGCCTGTTTGTCGGTATGCACCCAGGAAACCTGCTCACGGATAGAGACCAATTCGCTAAGATAAGGATTCAGGCCGGCCCGCTCTGCCGCAGTGCGGAAGGTTTGCTCGTGCAGGTGGGGCGAGCAGGCGGCCACCACCACTCGAGTAAGCCCTTTTTCCTTGATATCGGCCTCGATCAGTTCCTGGCCCAGGCTGGAGCACATAAATTTGTACTCCCGCGACACCACCACGCCGTCGTCTTTGAGCTCCTCGCCGGCCCAGCGGGCTACTTCTTCCACGTCAACCGTGGCGGCAATGTTGCTGCCACAGTGACAAACGTAAACGCCAATCCGTTCTGTAGTCATTGTTTAGCCCTCCTCTGCCATGCCGGGCATGGGCAGTCCCTCTTTGGCCCGCTTCTTCTTGGGTGGTTCGGGTGGTTCGGCGCCGATCTTGGCCAGAGTCAGCCTGGCATCGACCAACTCTTTGCCAAAGCCCAACTCCTTGGTGGCAAGACCAAAGGCCAGGCCCATCAATTGGGTAAAGTAGAGGATCGGCATGTGGTAGTCGGTCCCGAACATATTGTTGACATTCTTCTGGTAGGCATCCAGATTGAGCTGGCACATAGGGCAGAGCGTCACAATGGCATCGGCTTCATAGTCAGCGGCGTTTTTCAGCAGCCGCCGGATCAGTTCCAGGGCGGTCGCCTCGCTGATCTGGGTCATATGGCCGCCGCAGCAGTGGGCCTTCAAGGGGAAGTCGACCACGGTCGCCCCGAGCACGCTCATCAATTTATCCAGCGTGGTCGGATATTCGGTGTCGTCGAATGACTCTTGCAGACCGGGCCGGACAATCAGGCAACCATAGTAGGGCGCCACCCGCAGATTATAGAGTGGTTTGGTCACTTTAGCGGCCACAGCATCGTAGCCGACATCGTTGACAATGATGTCGAGCAGGTGGCGGACGTGGACGCTGCCCGGTTCATAGTGCAACCCGCCGGCTGCCAGGGCGGTGTTGATCTTTTGGGTCAGTTCAGGGGAGTTGGCCATATAATGATCGGTTTTGAGCAGGTTCAAAAAGCAGGCGCTGCATGGCGCCACCAGGTCGTGGCCGTTGGTGGCTTGATTGGCGGCCAGGGCCAGGTTGCGACCGACCAAGGCAAAGGCGGGTAGCAGCTCCAGGGAGAAGTACTCGGTCGCGCCGCAGCAGTTCCAGTCCTCAACTTCGGCAAACTCCAGTCCCAGCGGACCGGCGATGGCCATCGTTGATTGGTGGTAAGCCATGGCATTCTTCTCTAAAGAGCAGCCAGGGTAGTAACCGTATTTCATAGGGTGCCTCCCAGTTCTTTCGCTTTAGCCAGGATGGCCTTCAACTGGTCAAGATTTTTGATGCGGGTCGGGGTCAGGTCGATGCGGCCCCGGCGCAGCATATCCAAAGCCATTGGCGCCATCTTGTGCATATCCAGCGGGTGATGGGTGAGGTGGAAGCGGGTGGCCAGGCCCAGTTCAAAACTGCGCCCGTAGTTTTCCACGTTGCCGATAAAGGTGGAAGAAAATGCAGGGGCTTCCGCGGCGCTGGACTCTTTGTAAAGGCCCTCCTGCACCGCCATCCGTTTGAGAGTATACATAATGTCGGTGATGTGAACCTCTTGCGGACAGCGGACCATGCAGTAGTAGCAGGAAACGCAGTACCAGGGGGTGTTACTGCGCAAGACCTCCCTTTTCAATCCTGCCTCAATCATAGCGAAGAGAGCCCGGGGCGTGTAATCCATGTCGGCGCTGGAGGGGCATGAACCGCCGCAGGTACCGCATTGAATACACATTTCTAACCGGGAGTTGCCGGGGGTGCCGGCAATGACTTCTTCAAAAAACGTTGGAGCACGAGCGCGCATCGTCGCGCCAGCTGTAGCCATAAAAACCTCCTTAGTTTCGTGGTTAGTGATAGTAACTATTTACCCTGCTGTGGGCCAAGCTCCCGTGAGTCTCCAAACCATCAGGATGAAAAGCTAAGAGACTCACGCGAACTCAACCGTCAAGTAATTAGTCGTACCAAGTAGGGTGCCATCCAATCATTTCAATGAGTTCTTGGTTCGTTGAGGTTCTGCTCCATTGACAGAATACAAGTAGTGTGATAGTAGTGGGAGTTACAAAAAAGGCTGGATTTGGTTAATTTGGGCCGCGATTAACCCAATTCTAGTTGACAAGCACTGCTAATGATAATACGAGTAGAAAGCCATTAATAGTGACAAATGTCACTTGATTGTGTGACATTCGTCACAATAATCATATTGGCCAACAGACTGGCCAGGGATGGCTAATTGATTGGCAATGGTCAGGTTTGATGAGGGGGTCAGAGGTCCAACGGCAAGTCATAATCCGTCTTAAGTATTAACAGAATCGTCTTCAATATCAATACTTTCCAAATAAAATTCTCGCCCACCGGTTACATTGAGGCGGTGACTGCCGCAGGCCGGGCACAACGGCGTTAAGGGGGTCCGAGCTTCAAATTTATGGCCACAATCCCAACAGGTGGCCGTACCCGGCAACCGGCGGAATCTTAAGGTCGCGCCTTCGGCCAGGGTATCCTTACTCAGCAGGTCGAAATAAAATTGGACAGAGTCGTCGACGATGCTACTCAACTCGCCCACCACCAGATCGATGGCGGTAATGCGTTGGGCGCCATTTTGTTCGGCGGCTTCCAGCGCCACCGTCAAGATGCCTTGAGTTACCGGCAGTTCATGCATGAACTTTAGCTTGCTTTAGGGGCACTGCACAAAGCCCTGGGCCCACAGGCAGCCGCCGCAGGTAGGGAAGCCGTTGTGCGAGCAGTCCCAGAAATTGGCCGGGAAGCGCTCACAGCCGCCGCAGGTGGTGCAGGGTGAAAATGGGAAGTCTCGCAATTTGGCCCGAAACGCGCTATATTCCGGCGAGGCCCACAGTTCGGCCAGAGGTCGTTGATGGATGTTCCCCAGGGAATAATGGGTGACATCTTTCCGCCGGTTGTGGATATAAACCGGATGGTCGTGCAACAGCGGCAGGCACGGGCTTACTTCGCCATCCCAGCGAATGACGGCATAGCCTTCCTGGGCAAAGCGGCAGTAATCGTTACGGACGTTGAGTTTGTGGCCGAGCCAGCTCAAACTGACCGTGGAGTCGAACACCTCACCCAACGGTTCGTGGGTGGAGCCGTTCAGGTCCATTTTGGGTAAGTTCATATCCGGCACCCAGCGCGAAGCTCGATAAGCAGCCGATCGCAACGAGTGTTTATACAAGATTTCTGCCTCCATCTCCGGCGAGTGGGGCACGAGGTTAGAAATCTGAATCTCGTGAGCCCCGATGCTAATTGCCAAAAGGGATAATTTGGGTAAATCGGCCACGTTTCGTTTCATGGCTACAAAGGCAATACCGACTTGTGGGTTACTGTGGCGCCCTTTTCCCCGGAGCTTCAGCCGGCGCAGATGATGAAGGTTATTGATGACCTGGTCAAAGTCACTGTTAACTCGGATCTTATCATATTCCTCTGGCGTTACGCTATCAATGGAGACCATCAGCCGGTTCAGATCCAGATCGATCAGAGCGGCGGCCATTTTCCGGTCGAGCAGCAGGCCGTTAGTGGTCATTTCTACCTTTACGCCAGCGGCTTTGGCCAGGCGGACCATTTCCAGGAAATCCGGGTGGCACATCGGTTCACCGTAGCCGCTGAGGTGAATGATGGGTGGGGCCGGCATCTGAGCCACCTCGGCCATCAACGCGGCAAAGGTCTCCAGCGGCATGTGGCCGATAGGCTCGCTCCAGGTGCGGCGGACGCACATCTGGCAATCCAGATTGCAGGTGGTGGTGATTTCCAGGTAAAGTTTGTTGAGTTGATCGACAGCGGTCATAGCGATGTCCCCCTTGCATTAGCAGGCTGATAAACCTATTGTAGCAGCTTTACCTTGCTGTAAGTAGTGACGTTTGTAACCAGATGCCGCGACAGATGTCATAAGTTGGGGTGATTTTCGGCTGCAGCAGCGGCCAGCAATTTGGCCCGCGGGTTGATGAGGTTTTATGCTATGGGGTGGTTGGCCTGGCGTTGGGCAAGCCCTGGCAGCCAGGTGGCAAGGGGGTCATTTTTCTGGAGGGCGCAATCACTCTAAACCGGTCAAGCAACCTTCCTCGTTGAGGGCCTGCCACAAACGGCGGGTGACCTCTTGCGGGAGTTCGATTCGGCTCTGCTGGCTTTGTCGCCGGTACAGTAGCACCGTTTTGCGGGTGGTGTCGACCAGCACCCGGCAGTCGTCGCAGCCGGCCAAATGCTGCTCGATCTCGGCGCAGAGGGCGGCTTCCAACTCGCCGTCGATATAGTCGCCCAGTTGGCTCAACAGGGCTTTGCATTCAGGGGTATGATGCTCGTGACTCATTGGCCGTTGCTCCCGCCGTTGGCATGTTCGCTGAAGTAACCCATCAGCCGTTCCCGCAGCATCAGCCTGGCCCGATGCAGGCGCACTTTGAGATTGCTGGGGGTAATGCCCAGCACCTCGGCCGCTTCGTGGGTCGACAACCCCTCCAGGTCGCGCAAAACAAAGACTGCTCGCAATGAGTCGGGCAGGGTTTCGACCGCTTCATTCATCGCCTGGCGGAGTTCGTCGGTTAAGGCTACCGCCTCCGGTTCCCAGTTCCAATCCTGGAGCTGCTGTGGCCAAAATTCACCCTCGACGTCACCGCCGGGCCAGGGATCGAGCGACACGGTGGGTGCTTCCCGGCGGCGCAACCGCATCAGACCGTTGTTGGTGGCAATCCGGTAAAGCCAGGTACTCAGGCTGGAGCGACCCTCAAAATTTTCAGCGCCGCGGCAGGCGTTGATGAAGGTCTCTTGCAGCACTTCTTCCGCCTCGACCGGATGGCCGGTGAGCCTCAGGGCGACATTATAGATTTTACTTGAATAGCGCTCCACCAGGTCGTTGCAGGCGTAACGGTCGCCGCGATGGAGGGCCTTAACCAGGGCTTGTTCTTCCGGATTCATCGTAACTTACCCAGAGACATTTGGGTAAAACATATCTAATCTGACTGAATAAAGCTCAAACCAGCTCAATTATATCGCAAATGATCTGAACGTGGTAGTCAGCGCTAGTTTAATGAAGTAGCCGTTGTGCTATACGGCCGATTTTGGTTGCGTGTTGCAGGCTATCACTAAAAAAGTACCGCCGAGATCGAAGCGTCTCAGCGGTATTTTTGTTCTTCAAGTAAATTTGGCGGTGGTCTGCCCATAGGGGGCCTTTGGCTCTGGCCGGCTGTCAGCGGCCTAGCGGTGCTTGAACTTCACAAAATACCACTGCTTGGCGTTTGCATCGGTTTCAAAGGGAACGTCCGCGGACATACGGTGGCCCTGGGCATCGGCCAGGTAAATAACCCAGGAGGTATTCTCGATGCCGCCGGGCGGTTCAAATTTGACATTACCGCTTTTGATGACATCGCCGGGGGCGTTGTAACCCTCATAATACCAGGTTGACAGCGGACTTTCGTAGGTCAGGTTGTGGTCCAGCCGGGTGCCCACAATTTTCATGCCGCCAATGGGTATCTCGTTGGGATCGACAATGGCCACGTACATGACCAGGAATGAATTGGTGGTTGGGCTGTTGAAGAATTCGGCCAGCAGAAAGTCGTATTCAGGGGCGGGGGTGTTGGTCGGCGGTGGGGTGGCTGTGGGTGGCGGCACAGGGGTGGGGGGAGGGATTTGAGTTGGGGTAGGCGTGGCCGTGGGCGGCAGCGGGGTGGC
>CAYZHI010000218.1:0-6213 GCA_964477335.1 uncultured Caldilineaceae bacterium
TATCGTGGCGGTCGGTCGAGTCGAGGACCAGCTCGATCCACTCCAAAGTCTCTTGCCGATTCATCAATACACTATCTCCTTTCCCAAATTGGATCGGTATTTATTGTAGCACGCTACGCCGTCTCACCAAATGAATTTATAGACACCCTCAACGCTGGCCGGAAACAACGTTGCTCAGCAGCAGCGTAACATCAGTAACCTGCTCAAAGCGCCAGATTTGATCAACCAGAGCAGCAGTTCGAACTTGCCCCAGAACCGGCTCAACCAGCCAGCGGAATTTTCGTTCAAGTTCGGCATCGCTGGGCAAGGTGTCGGGGGGTTCCCAGCTGGCTTGCTTGCCCACAGCGGTCAGCGTTCGGCCGTCGCGGGTAACCACTTCGACATCGGCCAGGGCTTTGGCCGGGAAGGCCTGTTCATAGGCGCTCTTTACATCGGCTTTGACGCGGCCGGCCAGGGCCAGGATGGCGGGGTCAAAAATGCGGGGTGGCAGCACCTGCCGCGGCCCCAGTTCACCATCCAACAGGGCTGCGGCTACCGGATAGGCCAGATTATATTGGGCCTCTTCGGTGTTGCGGGGCGGGGCGCAACTGAGCCGGCTGGCCGCGGCAAAGGTTGACACCCGAATTTGGGCTATTTCAGCCGCAGCCAATTGATGCTGGTAGGCAATCTCCACTGCCCCAGCGATGGCCGGTTGGGCCCAGCGGCACGAGGCATAAGGTTTAAAGTAAAGATTCAGAACCTCGTACTGCTCGCCCAAAGTCGCTACCCACTCCGCCCCACCGTGGGCCTGGGGCGCATCGCTAAACAACGGTTCCACCCCGGTAAAACCGGCCTGGGCCAACAACACCGCCGCCAGCCCGACCATTGCCCCCCAGCCGATGCTGTCTTTGCCCATATTCGGCGTATCGATCCCTTTCATCATCGGGGCGATGGGGGCGTGGTACTCAGCCACGCCCAGCGCCTGGCGCAAGCTGGCGGCCGGCAATCCTAGAATTTTTCCGGCGGCGGCCGCCCCGGCGATAGCGCCCCAACTACCGGAAGAATGGTAAGTTTGATAGAGGGCGTGACGGATCAACCCGGCGCGGATACCAATTTCGTAACCGATAATCAAGGCGGCCAAAAAATCCGGCCCGGAGACGGATTGGCGCAGCTCAGCCGCCGCCAGCAGTCCCGGTAACACACACGCGCCGGGGTGACCCTTGATGCGCCGGTAGCCATCGTCGATATCCAGGGCGTTGGCGGCAAAACCGTTGGCCAGGGCCGCGCCCGTGGCCGAGACGCGCCGGCCGCTGGCCAGAATGGTGGCTTCATCGCCGGAAAATTGGCGGGCGGCAAAATCGGCCATCAACCGGGCCACCGGGGTTTGGGTCCCGGCGATCAGGGCGCCCAGCGTGTCGAGCAAACACCGTTTGGCTTGGCGCTGCACTGCCGGCGGGGGCAGCGGCCAGTTCGTTTCTAAAATAAATTGAATGGCTCGATCAGTTCCGTTCATGGCGGCTCAACTCCGCCATTCTAACATATTTCTCCGCTTGCGCCAATAAAAAAGGCTGGCTTAATCGCCAGCCCAAGGGACAAATTCAAGATCATTGAGTCGCCAGGTACCCTCACTGGATTCCAAACGAATGGCATGCGTTCAAATGGGCCAATTGGTGGGCCAGTTTCGGCTCATCAATTGGGTTTGATAAATTTTATCTTGTCCTGCTCTATTGCCGTTAGCCGAGCGCCAGCCAGGGCCAGTGCATCCCGAAGCAGATGGACTTCTGACAAAAAGACGATGAATGACTCCTCCGGATCGTTCGGTGGAAACAAACGTAGCGCCGGATTGCGGCCATCCGTACTGGGCAACAATTCAATCGCCAAATGGTCGCTTACTTTGATAATTTGGTTCATTTCCTGGTCATATACTCCGTAGCTGGGTATCAAAGTATTGGAACTTGGAAAATTCACCCTCTGGTTAGATTTCACTGCCATCAGAAACAGATAATTGATCTGATCAGTCTGCCAAACGAATTACTGGGCTGTTTGATTGGTCCGGGCTGCCCCGGAGACGCCTCGACTATCTGAAGGTGGCCCGACTTATCGTAGCTGATCACCATGCTGTCAAGCATATAGACGGGCGGAAATGTACCCGGGACATATTGCACTCCCTGGAACAATTCCATCAACCCGAACTTATCATCTTCGAAGTTCATTCCAACCTCCCCAATTGGAACTCTGGGCAAGCCTCCTCCTCGTTCCCAGGTTAACCACAAACAAGGAAACGTCAGATTTACCTTTATTATACAAATAGCAAGTTTGAATCTGGTTTGTTTTGGGGAAAATCGGCTCTGGTAGTAGGAGATTTGCCGCAAGCCAGTTAAGTTAGCTTGCCCCGCGTCGCTTTGGTAAAACCCCCAAATTCTGGTGTTTTGTTCACTCCGGCCTGGTTGTATAATAAAGGAGAGACTTCCCCCGAGGACTGGCAAACCAACCTCTAACCGACTTTACAAAGGCTGTAAAGATGAACAAAGCAACCATTACCCTTCAGATTACCGTCTCTAGCAAAACCGTCGAGTCGAATGATCTACAGCACGCCCTGTCATACTTTGGTGGAAAATTGACCGCCCAGATTTACGAAAGGCTGCGAGACAATTTTCCCCTCCTGGTCAAGAGCGAAGATTTTGAAACAGACTGGTCAATGCAGATTGATATGGCCAAAACAGCCACGCCAGGTACCAAAATCGATCCGGTCCGGCTGAATTAACGAAGCTGTATTCTCTACTTGGTTGTTGAAAGAAAACTACGCCGGGACTTGATCCGGTGAGAGGTAGTTCTGTTTCTGGCGATGAGCCAGCCTGAGTGCTGGCTCTTTTTGTTTTTAACGACGACTTCACCCTTTGCCCATAGCCGAGAAAGTGGGGGGATGGTTGGTTAACGAGCGCGTATTTCCAGCTTTTTGGTGTAACGAGTATTATTCTAAAGTAAGAAACCAACCAACTAACCAACACATGATAGGAGGTAACACGTGACTGTCTATGCTGGTAAATATCTACGGGTGGATTTGAGTGCGGGGGCATGGCATGAAGAGACGATCAGTGAGGCCGAGGTAAAAATGTGGCTGCTCGGCTCCGGTTTTGCCGCCAGGCTGTACTACCATGAAATGGATGCCTCACTCGATCCGCTGGATCCGGCCAGCCCGCTGCTGATTTTCAACGGCCTGCTGGCCGGTACCTTTGCTCCCACCGGCTGCCGCACTTCCTTCTGCGGCAAGTCGCCCCTGACCGGCGTTTGGAACGAAGCTAACCTGGGCCACTACTGGGGCGCCGAGCTTCGCTTTGCCGGTTACGATGGTATGGTCATTACCGGCCGGTCGGCCCGGCCGGTCTACCTCTATCTCAACGCCCTCGAAGAGACCATCGCGCTGCGCGATGCCGGCCATCTGTGGGGCAAAGATTATTTTGAAACGGCCGATACCCTGCTGGCCGAAACCGATCTCCGGGCCCAGGTGGTCGGTATTGGCCCGGCCGGCGAAAATCTGGTCAAGATTGCTGGAATCATGTGCGGCCCTTCGGATTATGTCCGGGCGGCCGCTCGGGGCGGGATGGGCGCGCTGCTGGGCAGCAAAAACCTCAAAGCCATTGTGGTTAGGGGCAAAGACAAACCCGAATACCCCGACAAGAAACTCTTTCTCAACACGGTCAAAGAGCAAAACGCTTATATCAAAAAGAATTCCACGGCGATGTCACAGTTTGGGACGGCCGGGGGGGTGGTGGCTACTGAGTGGTACGGCGATATGCCTATGCGGAACTGGACGCTGGGCAGTTGGGAACAGGCCGAAGCGGTCTCCGGCCAAACCATCTATGAGAAATACCTGGTCAGGCATACCCACTGCCACGCCTGCCCCATCGGCTGCGGTAAGGAAATCGAGGTGACCGAGGGTGACTACATCACGCCCCGCGGCGAAGGCATCGAGTATGAAACCATCGCCGGTTTTGGCGGGTTGACCCAGACAGACAACCGGGAGGCGCTCATTTTGGCCAACTCTCTGTGTAACCGTTACGGTCTGGATACCATCTCGACCTCTTCGGTGATTGCCTTTGCGATGGAAGCGTACGAGCGGGAGTTGATCGGTCCGGAACAAACCGGCGGCCTGGAATTACGCTTCAGCAGTCCCGCCGCCATCCTGGCCGCTATTGAGAAGATCACCTTCCGGCAGGACATTGGCGATACTCTGGCCGAAGGTGTACGGGAGGCGGCCCGGCGCATCGGCCATGGGGCCGAGGATTTTGCTATCCATGTCAAGGGCATGGAAGTGGCTTACCACGACCCGCGGGCCTTTGTGAGTATGGCCGTCAACTATGCTACGGCCAACCGGGGCGGCTGCCACCTGGAGGCGGCCAGCTACTGGAACGGCTACGGTGTAACCCTGCCGGATGCCGGCTATCCAGAGTCGCTCCCCCACCAGGAGTCGAATGCGGCGCAAGCCAAGCTGGCCTACGACTGGCAAAATTACGCCGGGGTCTACAATCCGCTGGGATTGTGCAAGTTCCTCATCAAAGGCAAAGTTGGTCCGGCCCGCACCGCCGAGATTGTTAACAGCGCCCTGGGCTGGAACTGGACAGCCGAAGATGTACTGACCATAGGCGACCGGCTGTTCCAACTCAAGCGTCTGATCAACCTGCGTCTGGGCGTCACCGCTGCAGATGACGTGTTGCCCAAACGGCTGGTCGCCGAGCCGCGGCCCAGCGGCCACGCCGAAGGCATCCTGCCTGATATGGCGGTAATGATGCCGGTCTATTACCAGCTACGGGAGTGGGATGAAAACGGCGCACCCCGGCCAGAGCGATTAGCGAAGCTGGGCCTGGCCTAATCTTTGAAACAGACATTCATTTGTTCATATCGAGACCAAAGTTTTGGCAGCCGGCAAATTC
Organism: uncultured Caldilineaceae bacterium; assembly: GCA_964477335.1. GTDB lineage: Bacteria > Chloroflexota > Anaerolineae > 4572-78 > J111 > CAYNLK01. The sequence goes on from CAYZHI010000218.1 coordinate 4,911, forward strand.
TTGGGTACAATCGCCGGGAACTGGGAGCAAGAGCGTGTTTCTTGGGAGACTTCGGAAGTCTCGACTGGGGTTTTTGATCGAAATCAGGCTACAAAACGGCATAATTTGGCCGGGCAAAAGGTATTTTTAAGACTTCCGAAGTCTGAAAGTGCCTGGCCGGGGCTACCAGTTCATTATGCTCATAGCCGGTGGCGTGTCGCTGGGCAAGCTGGTGGCCGGGACCGTGACCAGATTCCACGAGGTGTATCCTGACCGATAAATTGATTATCCCACAGTCTGGCCGTCAAACTGCCTGGCGGCAATCCTGGATTAATGTCTCAAACTCTACCATAATCGGTTACCTGGCTGTTTTGGCTGCCGCCGCCTGCTGGGGCACGTCGGGTATTTTTGTAAAATTGATCGTCGACAGCAGCGGTGTGTCGGCCACGGCCCTGGCCTTCTGGCGCGATATCAGCACCTTTACCGTGCTGGTCAGCGGCGGGTTGATTTTTAACCCGGCCCAATTGCGGGTCAAACAGACTGACCTGCCCTGGCTGGCCGGCATGGGTTTTAGTCTGGGTATTTTTCACGTGTTCTGGAATCTGGGGGTGGTGCTCAACGGCGCGGCCGTTACTACGGTGCAGCAGGCGGCTATGCCGGCCATTGTGGCCGTGGCGGCCTGGTTTCTGTGGCAAGAGAGCCTCACCTGGCGCAAAATCGTGGCGATTATCCTGACCTTTATCGGCACGGTGCTGGTATCCGGCCTGCTCGAGGCCGGGGGGGCTAATTTGACCACCCTCGGCCTGCTGGTCGGCTTTGGGGTGCCCATTGCTTATGCCGGCTGGAATCTGTTCGGCAAAAAACTCCGCACCGGCTACTCGGCCCTGGTAGTGTTGACCTACGCCTTCGGCTTTGCCTGGTTAGTGTTGCTGCCGGTGCAATTGTGGACCACGCAGCCATTCCCGGCGCCGCCCATCACCTACCTTTATTTTGCCGGGCTTATTTTTGTAGCTACCCTGGGCGGCTTTGTCAATTACACTTTTGCCCTGGGCCGGCTGCCGGCCAGCGTGGCCAGTATTCTGGCTATGTCGGAGATAGCCTTTGTGGCGGTCTACGCCTACATCCTGCTGGGCGAACGCATGAGTCTCAGCCAAATCATCGGCACTTTACTGGTTGTCTTTGGGGTGATGATGCTCTTCCGCCGCCGCAGAAATAACAACGGGCCGCATCCGACTCAAAAATCTGGCGGGCAGGCGGCCTGATGTAGAAACTGCCAACACTCTTCCGCGGTCCAAGTCCGGGTCAGGCGGGCGCGGGCCAACGC
>CAYZHI010000219.1:0-6188 GCA_964477335.1 uncultured Caldilineaceae bacterium
GCGCTGGACCGGCTCCGGCATGAGGCCCCCGATATCCACCTCACCATCCTGGGCAGAGGCGATCATATGAACATCCTCATACAAATGACCAATGAACTGGATCTAAACGACAAGGTGACCTTTCTTCAGGAGACTCGACCTGCCGAAGAATTACCTGAAATTATTCTAACCGCTGATGCCGGAATTGTTGCTTATCGGAATGATCCTTTCACTAACGGCCTGGTGCCTACCAAGCTAATGGAGTATGCGGCCTTGGGCATGCCAGCAATTGCTGCCCGAACTTCTGCCATTGAGAGTTACTTTAAAGACACTATGGTTGAATTTTTCTCACCTGGCAACGTTGACGACCTGACCCGCTGTCTTCTCTCAATATATACAGACCGTTCCCGTCTGGCTCAACTGGCCCGGGGCGCTGAAAGCTTTAACCAGCGTTACAACTGGTCAAGAATCGGTACGGAGTACGCATCTCTTGTAAAGCAATTAGGCCTCGGTCAGAAGCTGAATTGACCAGACAGAACAGGATAGACGATATGAGAGTGGTGCAACATCTAGAACCCCAGGTGTGGAAAGAATTTGTAGATAATCACCCTCAGGGAGGAATCTTTCACACTCCAGAGATGTTTCAGGTATTTGCCAGAACCACGGGGTGCAAGCCAAGTCTATGGGCAGTTGTCGACGAGCATGATCGGCCACAGGCGCTTTTGATCCCTGTGCAGGTCTCCCTGATGAATGGTCTACTGCGTCAATTCACCACCCGCGCTGTTAGTTATGGCAGCATATTATGTAATCCCGGTTCTGATGGCAATCAAGCTCTAACCACGCTGCTACAGGCCTACAAAAGTGACGGCGCTTTGTTTACAGAACTTCGAAATTTGTCGGATTTGAGCGATCTACAGCCGATTTTGAACGCCAATGGCTTTATTTATGAAGATCACCTGAATTTTTTGGTAGACCTTGCCCGTCAGCCCGAAGCTATACTCCAGAGTATGGGTCGAAGAACGCGCAAACAAATTGGGCGCGGCGTGAGGCAGAATAAGGTAATAATCGAAGAAGCGAATCGGCCAGAGCAGGTGACAATCTGTTACGAATTGCTACACCAAACTTATGTAGCTTCTCAAGTACCTCTGGCTGACCGCTCGATGTTTGAGGCGGCATTTGAAATATTGCATCCCAAAGGTATGGTCAAATTCCTGTTAGCTCGAATTGAAGACAGCTACGCGGCGTGTTCAGTGGAATTGCTATATAAAGACACCATATATGGCTGGTACGGTGGAATGGATAGAACCTTTGGCAGTTTTGTTCCCAACGAATTACTGCTATGGCATATCTTTAAATGGGGCGCGGAAAATGGCTTTAAAGTGTATGATTTTGGGGGAGCAGGTAAACCGGATGAGGATTACGGAGTCCGAGACTTTAAGGCAAAGTTCGGCGGCGAGTTGGTTTGTTATGGACGCAACACATGCATTCATGCCCCATATAAGCTCGCCATAAGCAAAATAGGCTACCAGATCTATCGCCGGCTGAATAAGGGCTAACCCGGCACAACTGTTTCGGCTAAAATAAAGGGCTTAATTTATGCAACTAACGCCTGCAATCGTTACTCCTCTCGATGAACATATGGGACTCGACATCGCCCGTTCTTTGGGGCGAAGAGGTATTCCAGTTTATGGCCTTGATCCCGATCCCGCGGCGGCCGGACGAAAATCAAAATATTGCCAACTGGTTGTATGTCCAGACCCCAAAAAATCGGAACAAGAGTATCTGCAGTTCCTGTTAAATTGGGGCAAGAGACTGAATCAGAAAGCGGTGCTATATCCGCTAAGCGATGATATGGCTCTTATTTGCGCCCGTGAACGGGAGGCCTTAACGGCCTATTATGACTATGTTATGCCCAGCTATCCAACTATAGTCACATTGGCCACAAAAGCAGGTCTGGCTGCAGCAGCCGAACAGTGTGGTATCGCTACACCCAAAACAGTTAGGCCGCACAATGCCCAAGAAGTGGAAGCAATTGCTCAACAAATCTCCTACCCCGCTATTCTCAAACCAATCGAAGGGGCCTACTGGCATATACCAGAGATTGCCCGGCTGTTACGAGAAAATCCTCTTAGCGGTCGAGCCAAAGTTGTATTGTGCCACGATGCGCCGGCACTCCTACAAATGTATCAAAAAATTGCTGGCTATGATGACCGGATGATCATACAGGAAGTTGTTCCTGGCCCGGATGAGAATCTGTTTTATATCAGTTTCTACCTGAATCGAGAGTCGAAACCGCTGGCTCTTTTTGCCGGACGGAAGCTGCGAGTAATTCCGGTTGGATTTGGCTCTGCCAGTTACGTGCGCAGTATTCGCGATCCCGAGTTAGAAAGAGTTGCCCTACAACTACTGTCTGGGGTGAAGTATCAGGGACTGGGGGGACTTGAGTTCAAAAAAGACAGTCGCGACGGTCATTATAAGCTGATCGAATTTAATGTTCGTTTTGGAATGTGGGATGGGTTAGGGGTTCGATGTGGGGTTGATACACCTTACATCGCTTATTGTGACGCTTTGCACCAGGCAATTGAACCACAATTTACCTACCGTGAAGATGTGATATGGGTTGACTGGCAGCGGGATATTCGAGCCTTCTGGATGTACAATAGACAGGGCAAACTGACCTTCAGCCAATGGCTGCGCTCTTTAAAGGGTGAAAAAATGTGGGCCGTCTATTCCAAAGATGATTGGCTACCCGGATTGGTCTTTAGCTTCCAGCTTCTCAAACTGCTGTGGACCAGAATTACGTCACGGCCACAACAATTACCCCCGGTACCGGCCGGTGCATCCCCTGGCCAAAAAGTTGCGCCGGTGACAGTAACCGATACCGGTAAAGAAGATACACTCAAATGAAGGTATTAGTTACAGGCGCTACCGGCTTCATTGGCAGTCATATTGTCGATCAATTGCTTGAGCGCGGGGACGCCGTACAAGCCCTGACAAGATCACCAGAAATAACCCCAAAAATGCCCTATGCAGGCGATATATCGTGGTCTGCAGGGGACTTGACGGACCAACACTCTCTCCGGGATGCCACCAAAAATGTTTCCGTGGTCTATCACGCGGCCGCATTGCTGTCGGCTCCTAACCACACCGCCATGCAGACGGTCAACGTAACTGGCGTTAAGAATCTGCTGGACGCATGTGTTCAGAATCAAGTTGAACGCCTGGTTTTTGTCAGTTCGGTATCGGTTTATGCCGCTACTGAAGCAGCTGTTATTGGAGAAAATGCCCCCATAGGCAGGCCCTGGAATATATACGGCGATACCAAGGTTCAGGCCGAAGCCCTGATCAAATCTTATGCCGATACGTTTGGTTTGTCTTACAACATCATTCGACCTTGCGTGGTTTACGGAGAACGCGACTATAAAAATTTTACCCCCCGGTTACTCCGATTATTGTCTCGGCCAATTATCCCTGTTTTTGCCGGAAACGCGACCCATATGAACCTGGTCCATGCCGCGGACACAGCCCGTGCCATAATATTAGCCGGCACACATCCCAATGCGGTCAATCAAGCTTACAATATCACCGGCGGACATCCAACATCGCTTCGAGAATTGGCCGAAATCTATATCGACCTGGTCAAAGAACAAAAGTTCTTAGTGCCAATTCCTATGTCTATTTTCAGGGTAACTTTGCTCGTGCGATGGTTAGTTACAAACCTTAAACATAGACGATTTGCAGATTTGTCAAAGCGCTTTAAAGATAGGGATTTTCAGCGAAACGCCTTTCTGCAAACTCATCAATATGATATTGGCAAAGCCAGAACTGAACTGGGCTACAAGCCTGAAATAGAACTTCGCGAGGGTTTGCGCCGAACATTAGGCTGGAGTAGCCATATTGTATGAAGGCAACAACTTTTTCAAGAAGGGCAAGAAAAAATCTAAAGCAGGTTTTACGACCAGCGGCTTTATGGAGCATTTATGCTTTAGCCTGGCTGGAAAAAAGAGTCTGGCCCGATCCCCAATTAGCCTATAGCCCCGTTTTTATTATAGCCCCCCCCCGATCCGGAACTACACTTTTATACCAGGTAATGACCAGCCATTTATCCACTTGCTATTTCACAAACCTGGCTGCAAAACTCCACATTGGAGGTGGGCCGGCCATCACCATTATCTCAGCCCGGCTGGGAAAACTATTCAATCTGGCCCAGCCACCCGTTCCATTCAGAAGTTACTATGGTCACGCCAAAGGATTGAGCGGACCCCATGAAGCGCACATGATCTGGGACCAGAAATTTCCAGAAGACAAACATGCTGTCACTCCCGGATATTTATCTGAGGATGATCGCCAAGTGATTTATCGCTCCGTTGCGGGAATAGAGCGTGTCTTTGACCGCCCATTCATCAATAAATGTATTAGAAACAGTGTGCGCATCGAAGCCATAGCCGAAATCTTTCCCACCGCCATATTTATTGAGTGCGTCCGAGATCCAGTAGACGTAGCTCAATCAATTTACATTGCGCGAACTCAAGAATTTCCGTTTCAAGACCGCACCACATACGATCCTATGGAATTCTGGTTCTCTGTAAAGCCTAAAGAGTACGAGACCATTAAACAACACCATCTTATCACCCAGGTCTGCGAACAGGTATTTTATGTTGAGCAGAGTATTGCGTGCGCCAAAGATAGTCTCGGACATGACAGATTTCTCTCAATAAACTACCGAGATCTGTGCCATGCCCCACTTAGCGAAATCGAGCGAATTGTAAAATTTATGAATAGTCATAATGCCCCCACCAAAATCATCAACCCTTTACCGGACTCATTTCCCTTCTCGACCGGGCGAAAAATTGATAACCAGGCTTATCTGGCCATAACCCAGTGTCTGGAAGAACTTTATGGATTACCAATGGTAGCAAATAATCTGTAAGTTTAACGTATAATTCAAACTCTCGTCTACTGATGCTATCGCATTGGACTGGACAGACTTACACGGAGGTTAGAAAAATGTATCCCAGGATTTACCGTATGGCACGTTCTTTTTGGCCTGGAGGGTTAGAGACCCGGCAGCATTTACGGGAATTAGAACACACCCAATGGTTATCTCGAACAGAATTGGAAGCCTGGCAATTGGATCGACTAATAAATCTATTGAAGCACGCCTATGAACACGTGCCTTATTACCGGGAACGATACCAGCGTGAAGATATTCACCCTGAGGATATCAAAAGTTTTGAAGATTTTCAAGCTCTACCGATCCTGACCCGAGACGATATTAACGAGAACCGTGACAAGATGGTTGCCTCCAATCTACGGGATCAGGTACAATCGGATGAAACAGGCGGTTCCACCGGAGAACCTATGCACTTTTTCATTGAAGATTCATTCTGGTGGTGGAACGCTGCTCTCGAATTTCGTGGCCGAAGCTGGTATGGCGTCCATGAAGGGGATAAAATAGCCTGGGTTTGGGGCGATCAGCGGGATATGCCGGATTGGACCTGGCAGAAACGTCTAAAATTCCAGATAATGCAACAACGATTCCTCAATGCCTTTGCCCTAACCGAGGCCAAGATGAAATCGTTTGCTACAATGCTCGTTGATTGGCAACCCGCCATGTTCCGCGGTTACGCCTCGGCGCTGACCTTGTTTGCCCGGTATATTAAAGATCAAGGGATTACCGGCATTCGTCCCAGATTGATAGAAACGACAGCAGAGAAAGTAACAACTCCCCAGCGTGAACTGCTAGAAGAAGTTTTTCACTGCCCCGTTGCCGATTGCTACAGCGGCCGAGAATTCGCGACGATTGCCTATCAGTGTGAAAAAGGGGGACTGCATGTATGTGAAACGCGCCACCTGGAAGTCGTTGCTAACGGTCAAGTCGTCCCAGCCGGGCAAATGGGTGAGGTGGTGGTGACATCTCTTACCCAATTGGCAATGCCCCTGATTCGGTACAAAAATGGCGATATGGCAATTTATGAAACCAGTAACTGTTGCTGTGGTCGAGGATTACCTCTGTTGCGCGAAGTTGTGGGGCGCATGCACGACTACCTTGCCACCGCTGATGGTCAGTTCGTACACGGGGAATTTTTCGCCTATACTTTTCGGGTAAAGCCGGAGGTAGAACGCTACCAGATTTACCAACCCGATCTGCATCATCTTCATATCCGCCTGGTCTGTAACCAACCGGTTAGTCAGGCTTGGTTAGATAA
>CAYZHI010000220.1:0-6158 GCA_964477335.1 uncultured Caldilineaceae bacterium
AATTGGGTGTGACCAATTTCAGTTGTAGGGGCGTTCGGCGAACGCCCAAATTGGGCCAACCAACCAGGGCGAATGCCACGCCAAACGGCCCCTACATTAAAACTCATTTTGGTCACACCCATTTCAATTAGATAAAACCGATTGAGAAAACTATGATCCGGCCCAAATTAATCACTCCACTTATCATCTCATTCGCTCTGTTCATCAGTTCGCCGGCCACAGCCGCCGAACCGGCAGTCCAACAACCAACCGCAGCCTTTGAACCGGCCCCCTGCATGTTTGAGTTTCCTATCCTTAGCTTTATGTCCCCCGAGTTTTCCGGCTACGAGTGCGGCTATGTGACCGTCCCGGAGAGTCACGCCAACCCCGAGGGGCCGAACATCCGGCTGCCGGTAGCCATCCACCGCGCCACCAGCGAAACCCCCCAGCCCGACCCGTTGTTTATGGCCCAGGGTGGACCGGGCGGCGATGCCTTTGACGTCTTCGGCCTGGAGATGGCCGGCAGCCCGCTGGCCCAGGAGCGAGATATCGTTATTTTTAACCAGCGCGGCGCCCGTTACACTGAACCTGATCTATTCTGTCCGGAACTGTTCGACGCCCGGCCCGAAATTTTGCCGCTGCCGGCCGAGGAGAGCTTGCAGCGTGAAAAAGAACTATTGGCCCAGTGCCGCCAGCGGCTGCAAAGCGAGGGGGTCAATCTATCGGCTTACAACAGCCTGGAAAATGCCGCCGATGTTGAAGCCATCCGCGCCGCCCTGGGGTATGACCAGATCAATTTTTACGGCGTCTCTTACGGCACGCTGCTGGCTCTGCACCTGATGCGCCATCATCCTGAGCATCTGCGCAGCGTCATCATCGATGGGGTAGTGCCGACCCACCTGAACTTCATCACCCAGGTGGCCCAGGCCAAAGAGCGCATTTTTAGCCAGATGTTTCAGAGTTGCGCCAATGATCCCACCTGCCAGGCCAATTATCCCCAACTTGAGGCGCAATTCTTCACTCTGGTTGAGCGATTGAATGATCAGCCCGCCAGCGTGACCCTGACCGACCCGGACAGCGGTGAGTCCGTCGCCGCCCGGCTTGACGGCGATGGTTTGATCGATTTGATGTTCCAGATTTTTTACCTGGCTGACGCCTACGCCATCTTCCCCAAACTTGTGACCGATATCGAAGCCGGCGACTACAGCTTTCTGCAGGCCATCTGGCCCTTGCTGGCTTTTGACCGGACGATGAGCGACGGCATGTACTTCTCGGTGGTCTGCGCTGAGGATGCCGATTTTGACCCCGATGAAGTCTTACTCGAGGGCGTGCGCCCGCAATTTGCCGCCGCCGCGCCCAACGAACTGCAGGAGTACCTGGATGTCTGCAATTTCTGGCAGGTCGATCAGCTCCCCTCAGCGGTGGATGAGCCGGTGTCTAGTCTTATTCCCACCCTGTTGTTATCCGGCCAGTTCGACCCGATTACCCCGCCGGCGTTTGGCGCGGCAGCCGCCGAATACCTGGCCAATGGCTACCACGTGGTCAGCCCGGTGAGCAGCCACGGTACGTTTGGCTCCCATCCCTGCATCGACCAAATTGTGCAGGATTTTCTGGACGCCCCATTACTTGCGCCGAACACCGCCTGCCTGGCCAACCTGACCCCCTCCGGCTTTGTGCCCAAAAACGTCATCCGGGTTGATCTGGTTCGGGACCTGTTCGGCGAACTCAAAGCGGAGGTGCTCGTCCAGACCGGCCTGGCCGGACTCTTGCTGGCCGGGGTGTTGTCGGCCTTCATTGTCTGGCCGCTGGCCTGGCTCATCAATCTTATCCGTCGCCAGAAGACAGTTTATACCGCAGCTCAAAAGCGGCTGCGCCGGTTTAGCGCCGGATTGGTCATTTTGTTTGGGCTGCTCAGTCTCCTGTTTGTCGTCGGGTTGACCGGTGTGAGCCTGTACGCCATCATCGCCAACACCAACCTGCTGGTTTTATCCAGCCTGCCCGGCTGGTCTGGGCCGCTATTCGTCATCCCCTGGCTGCTGGCGCTGTTGGCCCTGGCTCTAATCGCGGCCACAATTCTGGTCTGGCGCAAGAGCGGCTGGTCGATCTGGGGCCGGCTCTACTACACCTTGCTGACCCTGAGTGCAGTCGGATATGTCATTATGCTGGCTGCAACCGGTATGTTTGGCGTGCTGATCTGAGAGTGTGTTTCTTAAAAGTCAGGTGGTCCAAACACCATTTGAGCAACACGTTCTGAGCGGATCAACTATCCACGCCCATATGAGCCAATTGATGACAACCCCGCCAACCAATAATCTAACCTATCTCGGACGCCTGCTGATCGGTTTAACTTTTCTCTGGATTATCGGGGTGGCCTTTGCAACCCAACTGGCCGGCTGGATTGCCCCCGCAGTTGGGAGTGACAACAGCACCGCGGCCATTATTCTTACCTTGGCCGAGATCGTTCTGATCGGCGTGCCGCTGCTACCCCTGGCCTGGCTGTGGCGCGGGACGCGCCAACAAGCAGTTTTCCGGGCCTGGCTGCTGGCCGCCGGTTACATTTTGGTTTTGTTGCCCAGCCGTCTGTTGATACCTATCCAAAGCCAGGCCGTTCTGCTGAGCCAATTATTACTCAGCCTGCTCTACCTGGCGCTGGGTTGGTTTTTTATGCGCCGGCAAGCGCCAGGCCCGCGCCCTCCAGGCGGACTTACCGGCCTGCTGCTGGCGGCAGGCGCCGCGGCGGTGATGAGCTATCCCTGGCTGCTGTGGGGCGCGCTCGGCTCGCTGCTCGATACGCTGCTGGCTCTGGCCCTGGGACTGGTAGCCGGTTTGAATATTGGCCTGATCATGAGCCGGACCTGGCTGCCCGCCCTCAACCAGACCCCGCGCAGTCGCGGCTGGGACATCTTCGCCGGTGGGCTGGTGATCGGCGCCATGCTCACCATCATCGCCAGCGGTCTGAGCTTCAACAGCGGCCAGTTGCGTTTGATGCTGGCCCTGCCGGGCCTGGGCTGGCTGGCGATGATCCTGGCCTATCCCCAACCTGACTCAATGCCCTCCGCTGAGCTGCTCTCCCCTGCCAGGGCACAACTCACTTGGCGACCGGCGGCTCTGTTGGTCAGCCTGGTCGCAGCCGTAATCATCACCGTAATGGACACCGATGCCCTATCCCTGACTGCCGGCGACCCGTTGAGCAGCCTGACTCTACGGGCAGCGTTCATTACGGCTCTGCTTGGCTGGGGGTTGACTGTGACGGCCGGCTTGGGCTACGCTCTCTGGAAACGAGCTATACCCGTCTCGCTGGCTGCCAGCAGCGCTATTACACTTTGGCTGGTGGGCGTCATCATCTATTTTGGCGCTGGACACCCCGGCTTCTACGGCGACCGGCTGTTCGTGGTGCTCAAGGAGCAGGCCGATGTCTCTGCCGCCGTTCAAATGGATGATTACCAGGCCCGCCGGCGCTTTGTTTACGAGACGCTGGTTACCCACGCCAACACTACCCAGGCCGATTTACGCAATTTCCTGCGTATATTGGGCTTCGGCTACCGCAGTTACTACCTGGTCAACGCCATCGAGGTTGACGGCGGACTGCTGGCCCGGCTGGTACTGGCGACCCGGCTCGAGGTCGACCGCATCCTGCCCAGTCCCCGCCTGCGCCCGCTCGATGAGCTGCCCACCGACCACGGTGACCTACCCGCCCCAACCGAACCCCACTGGAACCTGACCAACATCGGCGCCGACCGGGTTTGGCATGAGTTGGGTGTGCGCGGCGAGGGAATTGTGGTGGGTCAATCTGACAGCGGGGTGCAGTGGGATCACCCCGAGCTGATCAATGGCTATCGCGGCCGCAGCGGCGACCACGCCTACAACTGGCTGGACCCGTGGGGTCACACGCCCGCCCCTACCGATTTTAGCGGGCACGGCAGCCATACCCTCGGCTCAGTGCTGGGCCAAAACGTGGGTGTGGCCCCGGCCGCCACATGGATTGCCTGCGCCAATCTCACCCGCAACGTTGGCAATCCGGCCCTGTACCTGGATTGCATGCAGTTCATGCTGGCCCCCTACCCGCCCGAGAGCGACCCCTTCAGCGACGGCGATCCAACGCGCGGGGCGCACATCCTGAATAACTCGTGGGGCTGCCCCGGCGATACCGAAGGGTGCGACCCGACCGTGTTGCAACCGGCGGTACGGGCGCTCCGGTCGGCCGGCATCTTTGTGGTAGCTTCAGCCGGCAACGACGGGCCGGCATGTGGCACAGTGACCGATCCCATTGCCATCTACGATGAGGTTTTCAGTGTGGGGGCCGTGGATGAACGGAATGAACTGGCCCCCTTCAGCAGCGCCGGCCCGGTAACCGTAGACGGCAGCGGCCGGACCAAACCCGACATCCTGGCGCCGGGGGTGCAGGTTTTGTCGGCCATGCCGGAGAGCAGCTATGCCGAACTGTCCGGCACGTCGATGGCCGGACCGCACGTGGCCGGCGTGGTGGCGCTGATCTGGTCGGCCAACCCCAAACTGATCGGCGATATCGACCGCACCGAGCAGATTCTGATCGAGACGGCCGCGCCTTTCAGCAACGGCGCGTCGTTGATTGGGGCTATGGATAGTGATGAACTGGCCGAGAATGGGTTGTTTGATATTGCCGGAGGGTGCGTTGCCGCCACGGATACCAGCCAACGGCCCAACAATGTGGCCGGTTATGGCCTGGTCAATGCCTACGAGGCGGTCAAACGGGCGTTGGAGACTCAAGAATAAGGTCTCACTGATATATACCCTTGATTCAGTCTTGGAATTTGAGGTCTAACTTACTGACCGCAGACCACTGACCGCAGACCACCGGAAACATATACCTGGGAAACCATGTCGTAGTAAGCCGCCGGCGATCAAATCAACCGGACATCGGAAACCGGCCATAACTTATAGCTTAAATAACGGTAAGCAATCAAAACATAATTTGAGACTATTTGTTTCACCCTCAACTCTGTGATACAGTATTATCACCTTAAATAGTCGAGGAGAGGTTATGGATTATAAAGGCATTATTACCATTGAGTCAGGTAAACGAGGCGGTAAACCCTGTATCCGTGGGATGCGGATAACGGTCTACGATATTCTTGAGTATCTTGCTTCGGGAATGGATTATCAGGAAATTTTAGCCGATTTTCCTTATCTGACTCAGGAAGATATTTTGGCGTGTCTGAAGTATGCGGCTGAACGAGAACGATATACGGTAGCGATTGCGGCATGAAGTTACTGTTAGACCAAAACCTATCCCCTCAGTTGATCCGTCGTCTCGCTGATTTGTTTCCCAACTCGAGCCACGTTATGGAAGTCGGATTAGACCAAGCACTTGACCGAGAAGTTTGGGATTATGCTCGTCAACATGATTATCTGATTGTAACGAAGGATGTAGATTTCAGTGAGTTCAGTGTTTTGCGGGGATTTCCGCCGAAGGTGATTTGGATACGGCGAGGTAATTGTTCGACCCAAGATATTGAACAAATTTTGCGGGCCAACTATGCTGCGATTAAAGCCATGAATGAAGAAGCAAACATAGGTATCTTGGAGCTATTCTGAAAAAAATCTTGTCCTCGAAAAAGGTCAATCTAACAAGCGGTTTCAGCCGGATTGCTACCACCGCGTTTTTCAACCCTGTCTTGCCGGCGGAGTTGGCCTATAATGGAGCTAACCTTGCTGGCCGGTTGTGGGTCGTCAGCGAATTAACGAAGGTGTTTTAGCGTGGCACTCATCGCAGGTGCTGAAAAATACGGCAAAGGAGTGACCCGTCACCGCGTGGCCGCTGACGGCGCCCTGACCGCGGTTATCAGGCCGGGCCAGATGGCAATCGACGCAAACCACCTTGGCCTGGCGATGAACCCGGTGGGTCTCATTTTGAATCTCATCCTGGTGGCAGGTGGCGCAGAGGGCGTTGGTGGTCACAGCTTCGCGGGTGCGCTGGGTGTGGACTTCGTGGCAATCAATGCAGGCGACCTCCACCTGACCGTGACGGCTTGATTGCCACTCGACCAGGGTGCTGGGGTGACAACTGCCACACATCTCGGCAGAAGTGGCAATGACCATACTCTCCTGCGGATGCTCAGCCCGGTACGGGCCATGGCAGGCTTCACAGGTGACCCCGGCCAGCACAAATTGGCCGGTGTTGGTGTTGTAGCCGGTGGTAT
>CAYZHI010000221.1:0-6147 GCA_964477335.1 uncultured Caldilineaceae bacterium
GGGCAGTGTTAGAAAATCAATTAACGGAGCCAGCACGATCACCAAGAAGGGCGTCACCGGCACCAGAAAGCGACTGCCCCAGGATAGTCCCTCGCCGGACGACCAGGCCGAGAAGAGAGCCACCGTCACCCCAACCAGCCCGGCGAACAGCCAGGCTTCGGCCGGATGGGTTTTGCGAAAGAGCCACCAGCCGGGCAGGCTCAGCAGCAGAATGGGGGAGTAGATGAACAGGCCCCGCAACGGGCTGAACAACAGCTTGTAGAGTCCCAGCAGGATGTTGGGAGAAAAGAGGCTCAGATCGTAGCCGGTTTGCAAGGGGTTGCCGGACCGGATGGCGTTGTAGGCCAGCATGACAAGACCGGGGATGGCGATAGCGCCGAGAAAAATGAGGAATGGCCGCGAAGCGTAGCGAATGATGAATGGTGAATGGTGAATGGTGAATAGTGAATTTTTGTCGTGCGAGTGATGGCCAGGATGATTGTTCTCTTTGATGATGATCCAGAGCAGATACAGGCCAAAGACAGGCAACAAAAAGAGGTTGTTGGCGCGGGTCATCACTGCAAAACCAGCGGCCAGGCCAGCGATGACCAGATGTCGCCAGCCGCCCTCCTGCCGGTAAGTGTACAACATATAGGCGGCCAGTAAAAGTAAAAAGCCGGCCAGTGGTTCGCTAAAGAGGTACTTGGCATAGACAAAGGCGATGGTAGCCAAACCGTAGATCAGCGCGAGCAAAAGCGCCGTCGTGGTTGAATAGCCCAGCCGCCAGCCGAACATCAGGATGATCATACCGGTGGCCGCCGTAATCAGGCCATTGAGCAGCGACACGGTTTGTAGCATCCCCAGGCCGGGTAGAATTAGCCCTAACCAGTAGAGCGGCGCTTGAGCCAGCGACAGAGCCAGCCCTTTTTTAGAGTAGACGTGGCCGTCCGCCCCAAAGAATCCCTGCGCCTCGGCCTGGCTGGTGGTCCATTGCGTCCAGGCAATCTGGTCGGTGTTGAGGCGGCCAAATTTAACCAGACTCTCGCTAACGGCAAAGATCGAGACTTCGTCGATGGAGTGAAAGCCACCCCGATAGACGAACAGATAGAGTGCCAGCAGGAACAGGCCGGCGGCCAGGGCCAATTGACGCCGTTTGGTTTTTGCTGGATTGATCTCAGCCATCGGCGGTTGAGCCATCCGGGAAGATAACGCCCTCCAGGTCGGTGGCCTGATCCAATTGGAACCGGCTCACCGTTGCCCCGGTCAGGTTGGCCCAGCTCAAGCTGGCTTCAGTCAGGTCGGCCTGGTCGAGATTGGCCTGGCGCAAATCAGCCCCTTTGAAATTGGCCCGCCGCAGGATAGCTTTCTCCAGAATGGCGAAATTAAGTTTAGCTTCCCGCAGATCGGCATTACTTAAATCGGCTGAGCTGAGGTCAGCTTCGGTTAAAGTGCTTTCGCTCAGGTCGGCGGCAATCAGGCGGACCCGGCTAAGATTCGCGTTTCTAAGCGTGGCCCAGCTCAAATTGGCTTCATATAGTTTGGCCCAGCTCAGATCGGCCCAATTCAGATTGGCCTCACTCAAATTGGCGGCAAAAAAAATGGCGTGGCTCAGTTTGGCTTCGGTCAGATTAGCTTGCTGCAGATTAGCGCGATAAAAGATGGCCTGAACCAGTCTGGCCCAACCAAAATTGGTTTGGCTCAAATCGGCGCCGGTTAAGTCGGCTTTATCCAGCCTGGCTTCCTGAAAGTCGCAACCGGCCAGATTAGCCTCAAACAGTTTAGCCCGGCTTAGATTAGCCTGGCAGAAATTAGCCTGGCTCAAGTTGGCGCCATTCAGACTGGCCCCGGCCAATTCCAACCTCCTAAAATCCCGTCGACCGGTCCGGTATTGGTGGATGAGTTCATCCTGATCCATAAGTGCTTGCTCCTGCTGGACAATTGAGCAGGTTAACCCTGTGGTTCTGATTATAGCAAAGGCTGGGGTAGATGACCAGAACTCATCTTAACATTGGAAGCCCCTTCATTTCAATTTTGCCAAAAGCATCGTAGATGTGTATCATGCGCTGTTGCGCCCTCCGGCGCGCCATTTTTGTTGCGTGGAGAAGAGGATTATTAACCGGCAAGCTAACCTCCCTTTTCTATCAATAATTATTCCAGCCTACAATGAGGCCACTCGCTTACCGCTGACTCTCCCAAAAGTGGCAGAATTTGTTGAAGATCAAACCTATCAGGTTGAAGTTTTGGTTATCGACGATGGCAGTGTTGACCGGACAGCCGAGATTGTGGCTGATTTTGCGGTTAAACATCCGGCCATCCGCTTGGTGCCGGCCAAACACGGGGGCAAGGGACACGCCGTCAAAATCGGGATGCTGCAGGCTCAGGGCGAATACGCCTTCTTATGCGACGCCGACCTGGCTATGCCGATTACTGAACTCCCCAAATTTCTCCCGCCTCAACTTGATCGTTATGACGTCGCCATTGGCTCGCGTGAAGCCGAAGGGGCCGTGCGCTACAATGAGCCGGCCTACCGCCATATTATGGGGCGGGTTTTTAACTGGCTGGTCAAAGTAATGGCCGTGCCTGGCTTTGAAGATACCCAATGCGGCTTCAAATGTTTTCACCGGTCGGTCAGGCAAGACCTGTTTTCCCACCAAACCATCAACGGCTTTGGCTTTGACGTTGAGGTGCTTTACGTCGCCCAGAAGCGAGGGTATCGGATCTTGGAGGTGCCCATTCACTGGTACTACCAGTCGGAGAGTAAAGTTCACCCGGTCCGAGACACTATCCGAATGGTTCAAGATATGCTCACCGTTCGCCGCAACGACCGATCGGGCCTGTATGATCTTGCCCAGAAGCCCCTTGACTCGGCCGCGTCGTCGGTCTGAGTTGATCGCCGGGCCAATATCAGGGTTCGACCTGATCGGCCTGATTTTTGTAACTTACCCAACCTCAAAATTTATGATTGAGTTCGACTTCCGCCGGTCGGAGGAGAAAATCCATGAAAGCAAGCGCATTTACTGGGGTGATGACCTGGCTGCTGGTCTGGTTTTTTATCCTGGCTATGGCGGCCTGCAGTAGCTCTGCCCAACCGACCAAACCGATTGCTTCGATTACGGCCCCGGCGAACGGGAGCACCTTTTTTGTGGGCCAACCTGTGGCGATTGCCTTTACCGCGGCCGACGTTAAGGGGGTAGCCCAGGTGGAGCTGTCGATCGACGGCCAGCCGGTGCGGGTCGAACCGGTCAACCCGCCGGTCAATTCCTTTGCGGCGACCCACACCTGGCGACCGGAGGTAGCCGGTAGTCACGCGCTTGAACTACGGGCGTTTAACGTGGACGGTCAGGTCAGCGATTTGGCTCAGATTGCCGTCACCATACTGGCTGCGGCCGCGGCGGCAGAGACGCCCTTGCCAACCCCGATTGAATTGACGCCCACCCCGGCCCCGATTGCCTTTACGCCAACGTTTACGCCACTGCCGCCGGAGAGTCCCGCCTCTGTAACCGCCGAAAATAAAGCGCTGGTCACGGCTCTGGTCGGGCTCAATGTCCGCACCGGGCCGGGCACGCAGTATCCCCGTCTGGGTATGCTGGCCAAAGGCGAGTCGGCTGAGATTACCGGGCGGGACCAATTTACCGGTTGGTGGCAGATTGTCTTTATTTCCAACCAGGGCGAGCGAGGCTGGGTGGCTGCCGGCCCTGAATTTTCGACCGCGACA
Source organism: uncultured Caldilineaceae bacterium (assembly GCA_964477335.1). Taxonomy (GTDB): domain Bacteria; phylum Chloroflexota; class Anaerolineae; order 4572-78; family J111; genus CAYNLK01. Next base: position 3,695 of record CAYZHI010000221.1, read on the forward strand.
AATGCCGGTAACGTGCCGGTCGTCGCCGCGCCGCCACCACCGGCGGGGGGTGAGCCGATGGCAACACCCACGTCCCCGGCCAGCGTCGTCAAGCCGACCATCCACAGTTTTACCGCCGACCGTTATGCCATTGCCCTGGGCGAGCAGGTCACCTTGCGCTGGGACCTCTCCAATGCCGAGGCGGCCTATCTCCGTTACAACAATCAGGAAGAGGGTGTAGTGGCGCCCGGCAGCAAGGTGGTGGCGCCTAACCGGGAAACCGTCTATACCCTGGTGGCTCGCAACCAGGCCGGCGAAACCACCGCCCAGGTCGTCATCAAAGTGGGCGGGGCGACAGCCACGCCGGTGCCGGTTTGGCAGGATGGCAAGGTGCGCATTCTCAACGGCCAAAATGTTGATTTTGATCAAGGCGTGGTTCAGGATGCGACCGGTTCCGGCACCGACTTCTACTGGGACGGTAGCCAGCAGCGCTTCAGCCCGCGTAATGGCGCCTCCGGCGCGCTGCTGGGCAAACCATATGACCAAATCAGCCTGGCCGATTGTCTGGCGGCAACCTATGGCCAGCCGATTGGCGGGGTTGACGGTTCTACGCTGATCACCGGCTGTTACATCACCAATGAAGGCCGCTACGGCAAGTTCTATGTCTCTGAGTGGGATCTGGCGGCAAACCTCACCGTCAGTTGGCTGACCTGGGATTATCGTTAACCTCCAAAAGTTATTTCCCAAAACCGGTTTTATGGTATAATAGCGGGATGACAAACTTTTGGCGCGCCAAAGGAAACAATTGCTATGCCCGAAAACATCCTGGTTTGTACCGCCTGGCCGTACGCCAACGGCGATTTGCACATCGGCCATCTGGCCGGCGCTTATTTGCCGCCCGATATTTTTGCCCGTTACCAGCGACTCATTGGCAACAACGTCCTGATGGTGTCCGGCTCTGACTCCCACGGCACGCCCATCACCATCCGGGCCGACGCCGAAGGTGTGTCGCCGCGGGCGTTGTTTGAGCGGTTTCACCTCCGTTTTCTGGAAACGTTTCAGCAGATTGGCGTTACTTACGATCTGTTTACCCATACCGATACCGAAAACCATCACCGTGTGTCGCAGGATATTTTTCTGGCCTGTTACCAAAATGACAATCTCTACCAACAAACCGAGCAGCAATTTTACTCTGAAACGGAGCAGCGCTTTTTGCCCGACCGGTACATCGAGGGCACCTGCCCCTACTGTGGCTACGATGGCGCCCGCGGCGACCAGTGCGACAACTGCAAAAAGCTGCTCGAGCCAACCGACCTGATCAATCCCCGCAGCAAGATTGATGGTTCGAGGCCGGTGCTGCGGGAGACGGAGCATTTCTACCTCAACTTGGCCAAGCTAAGTGATCAGGTCTGGGCCTATTTAAACGATAACAAAGAACACTGGCGGCCCAATGTGATCAATTTCAGCCGGCAATACGTTAAAGATGGCCTCAAAGGCCGGCCCATTACCCGCGATATCGAGTGGGGCATCCCCATTCCTCTGCCCGGTTACGAGCACAAACGGCTCTATGTTTGGTTTGAAGCGGTGATTGGTTACTTCAGCGCCAGCATCGAGTGGGCCAAGAATCGGGGCGAACCGGAAAAGTGGAAGGAGTGGTGGTACCAGCCGACGGCCAAAACTTACTATTTCATCGGCAAGGATAACATACCTTTCCATACGGTTATCTGGCCGGCCGAACTGATCGGGACCGGGCGGCAGTTGTATGAGACCGACCCTACCAAAAAGTTGAATCTGCCCTACGACGTGCCGGCCAATGAATACCTGAATATGGAAGGGCAGAAATTGAGCACCAGTCGCAATTGGGCCATTTGGTTGCCGGATTTGCTGGAGCGGTTCGATCCTGACCCCATCCGTTTCTACCTGACTGTGATTGCTCCGGAAACCCGCGATACCGATTTCACCTTTGAAGATTTTGTCCGGCGCAACAATGACGAGCTGGTGGCTGCCTGGGGCAACCTGGCCAATCGGGTGCTGGGTTTTGCCTACAAACGGTTCGATGGGCGGGTGCCATCGATTGGTCCGGCCGGCCTGGCTGAGGTCGACCGGCAGATTCTGGCCGAGGTCGAGGCCGGTTTTGAGACGGTTGGCCAGCTGTTAGCTGGCGTGAAATTGAAAGCCGCGTTGGAAGAGGTGCTGCGGCTGGCCCGGGCGACCAACGTTTACCTGGACAACAAAGCTCCCTGGCACCAGATCAAGGATGATCCGGCTGCGGCGGGCACCTCTATCTATGTGGCGCTGCGGGTTATTGACAACCTCAAGATTCTATTTGCCCCCTTCTTGCCGCATACCTGCCAGCAGTTGCATGAATATTTGGGTTATGATGGCCAGCTTTTTGGGCGGCAATATACCCGGCAATTCACCGAAACCACCCGGGAACATGTGGCCCTGGGCTATGATGGCAGTCAGGCTGTTGG
>CAYZHI010000222.1:0-6146 GCA_964477335.1 uncultured Caldilineaceae bacterium
GTATGGGATTGCAGGCGGTGGGGCTGGCAGGATTGGCGCTAACCTGGCAATGGTGGGCCACTATGCCCCTTATTCTGACCGGTCTGGGGGTGGCGGCTTTTTTACCGGCTCAACAGGCCTACATCAGCGATCAAGTGCCCTACCAGAAGCGCGGCCGGGCTATTGCGTCGGTAGAGTTTGCCTGGTCGATGTCGGCAATTGTCGCCCTGCCCATTATTGGCTGGATGATTGATGCCTTTGGCTGGCGTTTACCGTTACTGGTCGTGGGTCTAATCAGCCTGGGCGGGGCGCTACTGGTCTGGTGGCAACTACCGCCAACTACCGGACGCCACGTTCAGGCCAGCCCGTCGTGGGTGGCAACAAAAAACGTTTTTCTCACGGGCAATGTGATGGCCGCAGTCAGCGTGGCCTTGCTGGTCTTTGTCGCCGCCTCGATTTTTATTACGGTATGGGGCATCTGGCTCAGCGAGGAATTCAAATTTGACGCGACAACCCTGGGTTGGGTGGGCACGGCGGTTGGGGTCGCCGAATTAGCCGGGGCCGGCTTATCGAGTTTGTTCATTGACCGGATCGGCAAGAAACGCGGCAGTGAATGGGCCATCCTGCTCCTGGTGGTCACCTTTCTCCTACTCCCGCTCACCCAAAACACCGCTGCTATTGTGGCCATTGCGACCCTGGTAATTTTGGGCATAGTTTTTGAGTTCACCATCGTTTCTCTGATTCCTCTTTTTTCCGAACAGGTACCGGCAGCGCGGGGAACCGTGCTCTCCCTAACATATCTGGGCATCGGCATTGGCAGCGCGATAGCGCCGCCAATTACGACAACTTTGTGGGAGCGATTTGGTTTAGGCGCGGTTTGCGCCGCCGCTGCGGCCTGCCTGCTGCTGGCTTTTGGTTTGACCTGGAAATTTTTGCACGAACATTGAACCCTACCAGATCGCTGCTTCTTGAGGCCAACTCAATTCTGTACCTCCGTCGTTGGCAGTCGGTTTCTGAGTTCTTGGGCATATTGCCGCGACAGTTCGTTCAGGGCGGCGCGCAGCTCCTCATCGGCGCTGTTGCCAAAACGTTCGGCGTCAATTGCCTGCTGTAATTGCTCCAAAAATGGATCGGTCAAGCCGTGGTCTTTCATTATGGCCACAAGCCGCCCGGCGGCATCCAGCAATCTGAAGCTGTTGGTTACCTCTGTTTTACCAACTCTTCAATAGGCACGTACTCAATATCAAAGCCAAAGTAGCGCGGACCCGAAGCCTGGTTCAGGCCAAAGTCGGTCCGAAAGGCGGCCAGCCCTTTCATCCCCACGGCGACTACCTCATCACCTTCTTTCAGCAGGGTATTGGTAGTCCCTTGACCGTTCTCCCGGTAGGCCAGGGTCAATAGATCGGGACTGCACACCCACGGTTTGTCGTTCAACCAGGAGACATGGTTTTCGTTCTTAAACCACACTTTCAGGGTTTGGCCGGCGTAATCGCCGCTGCCCTTGATCTGGGTGGTCCCGAACATATACCCCCCCCGATCTTCCCACTCCTTAGCCGTGACCACTCCCTCAAAAAGTCGCCAACCGCCGGTAACCTGCAAGGCCGCGTCAATGGGGTCTTCACCCTGTGCGCGGGCCTGGCGCATAGCCCGGCCAATGGCCAGGGATTTGGTCAGAGTGCCGCGGATAACGATCTCCTTCATCTCCCGACCCGGCAACGGGGTGGCGGCCATGGTGGTATTGCCATAAGCGGCTACCGCCAGCATCTTACCGATTCGTTCCAACATATGAGGGTTGACCGTGTAGGTTACAATCGCGCTATTGCCCCATTTATCAACGCTGGCAAAGGGCCAACTATGCTTGCCAAAAAGATAGGGCGTACCTTGCATCTCGTCGGGAATGGCTCGGCCGGCATAATCACCGTCAACCACCGGAATGCCCAGACGGGCGCCGGTAACCAGTGGGGCCGGGGTGTTGCCGGCCCCCAACTCGGCGGCAACGATACAACCGATCGGTTTACCCAAATAACTGCCTAATAACTTCACCGCTTCTTCCATCGAGCGGTCGCCATACTTTGCTTGCAGGCCCAGCCGCTCAATTTCGGCCAGGGTCTCCGGGGAAGCCGGCGCAATTGTCCCCATGCCGTAGGGCGTAACCGTCCAGGCATCATCGGCAATGTCATCGACATCCACCCACTCGAGGCTGATGCCATCTTTTAAGGCCTCCCGTAACATACCCAGTCCCCACTCAACACCGCCGCCGCCACCAGTCCCCATAAATAGGCAGCCCTGAACAAAATCTTCACAGTCTTGCAACGTTTCTAATTTACCGTATGGCATTGTCAATAATCTCCTGTTTTTGTTAGGGTTTGATTTGTGAGTCAAGCTCTGGTTTATTGATCTTCGTCTCAACCAAATGGCAGGCAACCTTATGGCCCTGGCCAATATCGTTGAGCGCAGGTTCAGTTTCTGAGCAAACGGCCATTGCCACCGGACAGCGCGGATGAAAACTACAGCCCGAGGGGGGATTCATCGCACTGGGCAAGTTCCCTTTTAGAATGACGCGCTCCCGTCGCAATTCGGGATCCAGAATCGGGGCCGAGGATAGGAGCGCCTGCGTGTAAGGGTGATGCGCCCCACCCTGAAAAATAGCCTGAGCAGTGCTGAGTTCAACGACCTGCCCCAGGTACATGACGGCAATACGATCGCTGATGTGTTGGACAACCGTCAAATCGTGGGAGATAAAGAGATAAGTCAGTTGCAGTTCGCGCTGCAACGTTTGCAGCAGATTGATGATCTGGGCCTGAACCGATACATCGAGCGCGGAGGTGGGTTCATCAAGGATCACAAACTTGGGATTGAGCGCCAGCGCCCGGGCCACGGCGATCCGCTGCAACTGCCCGCCGCTGAATTCGTGGGGATAACGATGTAGAATCTCGCCCGGCATGCCAGTCTGTTCGAGCAGTTCACGCGCCCGGACCTCCAGCGCGTCACCACGCAAGTTGGTGTGGGTGCGCAACGGTTCAGCAATCGATCTGAGGACGCTAAAGCGGGGGTCAAATGAAGAGTAGGGATTTTGAAAAACCATCTGCATGTTACGCCGAATACGGCGCATTTCTCCGGGGCTAAGCGGCGTAATATCTTGCCCCTCAAAGAATACCTGACCGGAGGTTGGCCGGATAAGCCCCAGGATAGCCCGGCCAAGCGTCGATTTGCCGCAGCCGGACTCGCCCACGACGCCCAGGGTTTCCTGGCGCTGAATGTCGAGAGTCACCCGCTCCAGCGCCCGCACTTGCTGCCGGCGCCGGTTTAGAATACCCCGTTTGGTTTCAAAATATTTAGTCAGCCCCCGAATCTCAATCAACGTTGCCGGACTCATCGGTTTACCTCCTCCGGGTAGAGGTAACAGGCGGCGGTATGCCCCTCTGGCCCAACCGGCCGGAAAGACGGCTTTTCCGCCCGGCAAATCTCCATCGCTTCAGGGCAGCGCGGGTAAAAGGGGCAGCCCGGCGGCAAATTGAGACCGCTCGGCACCGCCCCGGAAATGGGCTGCAACGGTTGCCCGTGGCGACTGGGTTGGGGTAACGCGGCTAACAAACCCCTGGTGTAGGGATGTTTCATCCGATACAAGACATCGCCAACCTGGCCCAACTCGACAATGCTGCCGGCGTAGGCCACCCCGACCCGGTCGCAGGTTTCGGCCACTACCCCCAAATCGTGGGTGATGAGCAAGATCGAGATACCCTGGGTTGCTCGCAACTCGGTCAACAGAGCCAAAATCTGGGCCTGGATGGTGACATCCAGAGCAGTGGTCGGTTCGTCGGCAATGAGCAACTCGGCGTCAGAGGCCAGGGCCATAGCAATCATCACCCGCTGCTGCATCCCGCCGCTCAATTCGTGGGGATAGGTGCGCAGCACCCGCGCCGGTTCGGGCAATCCGACGGCGGTGAATTTTGCCAGGGCGCGCTGTTCAGCTTCACGCCGTCCAACCGAGGCGTGTTGGCGGATGATGCGGGTAATTTGATTGCCGACAGTAAAAACAGGATTCAGCGAGGCCGACGGATCCTGAAAGATCATTGAAATACGCTTGCCGCGCATCTGTTGCATCTCGGTTTCGCGCATTTGGAGCAAATTCTGGCCGTGAAAGTCGATGCGCCCGGTCACTATCTCGCCAGGGTGAGGGACCATCCGCAGCACGGCCAGCCCGGTCACCGATTTGCCGCAGCCCGACTCGCCAACCAGGCCGAATATCTCTCCTTTGCGGACCGCAAAAGTCATCCCGTTGACCGCAAAAACCCGCCCGGCGTAGGTGTTAAAATGAATATGCAGGTTCTCGATGGCGAGCAAGACATCGTTCATGAAGCCGACCTCCGGGTGCGGGGGTCAACTGCGTCGCGGACAGCATCGCCCAGAAGGTTGAAAGCCAGGGTGACCAAAAAAATGGCCGCCCCGGCAGAGCCGGCAAACCAGGGCCGTTCGATAAAATAAATGCGACCAGTGCTAATCATCTCGCCCCAGTCGGCGGTGGGGGGCTGGACGCCCAAACCGATGAAACTAATGGCCGCAGCTGTAAGAATGGCCGAACCCAGGTCCATCGTTGCCTGGACCAGCACCGGGGTTGTAACGTTAGGCAAGATGTGCTGCCCAATAATGGCCCAATCGTTCACGCCGATGCTACGGGCCGCTTCAATGAAATACAGCTCACGCAGCGACAGGGTTTGGGCCCGTACCAGGCGGGTATACCAGGGCCACCAGGTGAAGGCAATGGCAATCATGGTGTTGACGAAACTCGGTTCCAGGGCCGCGGCGATGGCAATTGCCAACAGCAACGGCGGGAAAGCCAAAAACATATCGGTGACGCGCATAATTACGTCATCCAGCCAGCCGCCAAAATAACCGGCAATGGCTCCCAATGGCGTCCCGATGACCGCCGCCACGATGACGACCAGAAAGCCAATGGTAAGCGAACTGCGCGCCCCAAACAAGATCCGGGCCAAAACATCCCGGCCCAAGTAGTCGGTGCCAAGCGGATGTTCCCAACTGGGGGGAACGAATTTTTCCAGGATATTCGGATCGCCCCGACCTTGCCCCGGATAAGGGGTAAGCCACGGGGCAAAAATCGCCCCAAAAATAAACAAGATAATCAGGATTAAACTGGCCAGAGCCAGGGGGTCGCGCCGGAAAGCTCGCCACATCAGATTATATTCGCTGACACGCCCTGGCTGAGGTTCGATTAACGTGTCTGGCAAGCCGGTCGCTACGGCCATGACTTCCTCCTCAAAACCATACCCCTAAAACGCCCATCGTTAACCAGGAGATCTGCTTATTGTAAAGTAATTCGGGGGTCAATCATCGCCTGTAACAAATCCAGGAATAAATTGATAAAGACGTAAAAGACGGTAACGACCAAAGTCACCGAAACGATAACCGGGAAGTCGATACTGAGGACGGCGTTGGTTACATACAACCCCAACCCCGGCCAGGAGAAAATAATTTCGACCAGAATCGCCCCGGTCAGCAAATAGACAAAGGCCAGGGCCAGCACGGTCAGAGTAGGGATGATGGCATTTTTCAAGGCCAACACAAATAGAACCGTGCGTTCGCGTATACCGGCCACGCGCGCCGCCAGGATATACCTTTCGTTTAGAACCTCGATCATGGTCGAACGGGTCATGCGGGTGGTCAGGCCGATGGCGTACGTAGCCACCGTAAAGGCGGGCAAAATAACATGGAGCAAAGCATCTTTGAAAGCGACCCAGTTACCCATCACCAGGCTGTCGATCAGATAAAATCCGGTGACGGGGATAATAGGATTATAGAGCGCTACCTCGGTGGAGAGACGACTGCCCAGGGGCAAGAGGCCTAACCGGCTAAAGAAGAGCAGCTGCAACAGCAACCCCAACCAGAAAGCCGGCATCGAGACGCCGGCGATGGAGACGAGCCGGCTGAGATGATCGAGCAGGCTACCTTTTTTAGCCCCGGAGAAGACGCCCAGCGGGATCCCAATCACAATGGACATAACCATGCTGACCAGCACCAACTCCAACGTGGCCGGCAAAAAAGTCTTCAAGTCGGTGGCAATAGGCTGGTGCGAGCGTACCGACGTGCCCAGGTCGCCCTGAAAGAGGGCGATCATATAGGTCAGGTACTGCACGTAAAGCGGCCGGTCG